>NZ_JBIWPN010000013.1:0-161012 GCF_044768305.1 Kitasatospora sp. NPDC101155
GTGTCCCCACCAGCACCGACTGACAAGATCAACACAAGACGCGAGGGTCCAAACTCAACCGCCGAGAAAGGGTCACGGTTCAACCGACGCCGACAAGATCGCCCGTGAAGAGATGGACGTTGAGGAGCGGATAAGGGGGAGAGCGTGACAGCCCAGCGCGCTGGCCTCCGAGCGTCGTCCGATCCGCGGGCGACGGCACCGGCTCCAGCGCGACGGACGGCGCTCCGGGCCCCGATCTATCGAGAGCGAGATCGTCATCGTGGACGATGAGGGCCACGAAGAGCCGTACGACTCGGCCAAGCACTGATCACCACAGCCCCCGCCGCGATGACGGGGGCTGTCGGCGTCAGAGCTTGCTCGCGAAGTCGTCCTCCTTGATGACCAGACGATCGCGGTAGTCCTTGGGGATCCTGAGCTTGAGGCGCACGGTGGGCTGCCGCTGGCCCGGGACCTTCGTGCGGGTGACCTTGCAGGTCACGCCCACGCGGAGCAGGTCGGCGGCCATGGCCTCCATGCCCCCTGCCTCCCAGTGCTCCCGGAAGGTCTTGCCGTTGGCTGCGTTGACCCACCGGTCCTGGGTGGACTCAGGGTCGATGGTCTCCAGCTCATCGATGAGCTGGTTCAGCGCCTCCTCCGCCTGCTCGCGGGTGAACGCAGTACGGGCAAAGCGCCCGCCGGGCTCCAGACCCTTCATGTAGTAGGAGACGGACTCCTCCAACTGCTTCTTCCTCTTCAGGGCCTCGGCTCCCTTGGCGTACTCCCGGACGAGTACCGGCTCATCGCCGAGCACCTTGAGTACGTCCTGTACGAGAGCGGCGTACACCCCGTCCGGGTCGTTCACCCCAGGACCGCCGCCCTTGCAGCCGCCGCACCGCATGTACTTGTACTGGACGCCCTTGGTCGTCGTGACCTGCACCGTGATGTTGGTGCTGCAGTCGTCGCACACGAAGACCCCGAGGAACTTGGTGGCGCCGCCCTCCTGCCGGGCGGGCTGGCTCTTCCCCCACTTGTCGAGGTCTTTCCCGAGCTGCGCGAACTGGTCCTCCGTGAAGACCGCCTCCGCAACCTTGATCGGCTTGCCGTCCTTCCCGAGGATCAGCTTCGACTTCCGGCCGACGCCGCTCTTGTCCTCCTCTACCCGGTACCCCATGAGGGCGGGGTTCCGGAGCCTCCGGAGGTGGGTGGACGTGGTCAGCCCCTCGGAGCCCGGCACGCCTGCGCGCTTGATGATCCGCACCTGGTGCGACGCGGAGATCTTCGACGCCCGGCGCCGACTCCAGTGCAGCACCTTGTAGGCGATCTCATCGATGGACAGGACGGTCCTGCCCTTCGCGTCCACGACCGTCTTGTAGCCGTAGGCCGGTTTGCCGACCAGCCACTCCTCCTGGGTCTTGGCGTAGTCCCACAGGCTGGTGACCCGGGTGGAGGTGTTGGCCGCCTCGATCTCCGCGATCCCGCCGATCAGCGTGATCATGACCTTCCCGACCACGGTGGTCAGATCGATCGCGTCGTTCTTGGAGACCAGGTTCTTCCCGTACTTGAGGCACCACTCGATCATGGTGCTGAGGTCCGAGAGGCGGCGTACGAAGCGGTCCAGCTTCCAGAACAGCAGGACGTCGAACTCTGGCGCCCGGTTGTTCAGCCAGTCCCCGAGCTGCTTGCGCTTCCACGGCGGGACCTTCGTGGCGCTCACGTTCAGGTCGCTCGCTACCCCGACGACCTGCACGCCCATGTCGCGGGCCAGCATTCGCAGGTCCAGCTCCTGGCGCACCGGCGACGTGGTCTCGTCCGTGAGAACGCTCAGGCGGATGGAGAGGAGAGCCCGCGGAGCGTCCTCGGGCAGGAGCGCCTCCGCCCGCTTCAGGTCCTTCAAGAGTTTGAGGTCCGCCGGCGACCACTCGGCGTCCACGTCGTACTGCTGCTGTCGCTGCGCCGATGCGGCGCGCTTCGCACCTCGTCCCATGTCACGGACGCTAGCGAGGTTTTTGGATTCGTGTCCATGTGGCCGCAGATGGACACCAACATCCAGATCGGCCCCACCGGCAAGAAGATGCTGCCGCTGACGGTCGTCAACAAGTAGGCGTCGTACACCCCTCGGCCCCCGTCCGGTGCGTTCCGGGCGGGGGCCGAGGGCTGTGGCTGACCTGGGGCGGAGCGAGGGGTGCGGCGGGGCGCGTACCCTTTGAGGTGACAGAGTCCGGGCAGTGGCGGGAATGAGCCGCGCCGGACGGGGACAATTGACTAAAGGACTGAGCGACCCTGGCACGCCGTACGCCCGACGGTCCGCCGCCCGCGCCGACGGTGCAGCGGATTCGTCTCCGCTACACCAAGCGCGGCCGGCTCCGCTTCACCAGCCACCGCGATTTCCAGCGCGCCTTCGAGCGCGCCCTGCGCCGGTCCGCCGTTCCGATGGCCTACTCGGCCGGCTTCACCCCGCACCCGAAGGTCTCCTACGCCAACGCGGCCCCGACCGGGGTGGCGAGCGAGGCGGAGTACCTGGAGATCGGTCTGGCCGCCGCGCGCGACCCCGAGCAGCTGCGGGCGCAGTTGGACGGCTCGCTGCCGACGGGCCTGGACGTGATCGACGCGGTCGAGGTCCGCACGCCGAACTTCGTGGAGCGCCTGGAGGCCTCGGAGTGGCTGCTCCGGCTGGACGGCGTCGAGCCGGCCGAGGCGGCCCAGGCGGTGGAGAAGTTCCTCGCCGAGGAGATGGTCGAGGTCGAGCGCCGGACCAAGAACGGCGTGCGGGTCTTCGACGCGCGGGGTGCGGTGGCCGCACTCGCGGTCGTCGAGCCGCAGGTCGACGGCAGTGCGGACACAGGCTCCGGAACCGGCCGCGATGTTCGGACCGGCCGTCCCTGTGCGATACTGCGCCTGGTAGTACGACACGCCACACCCGCCGTACGACCCGACGACGTATTGTCCGGTCTCCGTGCGACGGCCGACCTGGCGCCGCCGGTCCCCGCAGAGGTGACCAGGCTGGCGCAGGGGCCGCTCGACGAGGAGTCCGGCACGGTGACCGACCCGCTGGCGCTCGACCGCGCCGCGGCCCCGGCAGGCTGAGAAACGGCCGCCGGGCCGCGCGCTACCGCGTCCGCCTAGTGGGCGGAGGCCGGGTCCAGTGCCTCACTGGGCCCGACGGTCCTCCAGGGTTCCCGCGGCTCCCCAGGGGAGCGAGCGTCGTCGCAGCACAGGCAGGCCACTCGGGGCCCGCCGACCAGGACGGTCGGTGGGCCCGGGGCCCCGTCCGGGAGCCACCCGGGGTTGGGGGATGGCGCAGCTTGGGAAAACCTCAGAAGACTGGTCAGACCAGAAGACTTTCGACACCCCGCCGAGCGTGGGGCGCCGAGCGAGACTACGAGCCCCTGTGCGGCCTCGCGTCCGCGCGGCGGCACCGTCAAAGGGTCCGGCCCGAGCATCGTCGCGATGCCGGCCGCCCACTGGTGCCGTGCCGTGCCCGGATGTGGAGCCCGGGGGCCTGACGGGAGATCCACCCGCATGCTCGAGAACACCGATCCGCAGCAGGCTGCGGCCACGGAACAGAACGAAACCGCCGCGACCGGCGGCGAGGGCGCGTCCGCCGCGCCGCCGCGCCGTCGTCGCCGGGCGGTGTCCCGCCCGGCGGGCACCCCGCAGGGTGCGGCCGCCGAGGCGGCCGAGACGGTCCTGCCGGCCGAGACGCACGAGGCGCCCGCCGCGGCGGCTCCGGCGGCCGAGTCGGCCCCGGCGGCCGAGAAGCCGGTCCGGGCCCGCCGGACCCGCAAGCGCGCCGAGGCCCTGGCCGGTGCGCCGGAGGCGACCGCGATCATGGTCACCGCGCCGGCGGCCGACGAGGCCCCGGTGACGGAGAAGGACCAGCCGGCCGGGAAGGCCGCGAAGAAGGACGAGAAGGCGGAGAAGGCCGACAAGGCCGAGAAGGCGGAGAAGCCCGTCCGGGCCCGCCGCACCCGCAAGCGCGCCGAGGCCCCGGCCGGTGCCCCCGCCGCCGAGGCTCCCGCCGTCGAGGCCCCCGCCGAGGAGCCCGCCGCCGAGCCGGTGGCCGAGGAGGCCCCCGCCGCTCCGGCCCGCCGCGCCCGCCGCCGTCGCGTGGTCGAGGCCGCGCCGGTGGTCGAGGCCCCGGTCGAGGAGCCCGCCGCCGAGGAGGAGCCCGCCGAGGAGGAGGCCGTCCAGGCCCCCGCCACCGAGGCGCCCGCTGCCGCCGAGCCGGCCCCCGCCCCCGCTCCGGCCGCCGAGGCCGAGCCGCCCCACCGGGTGCGCCGCCGCGCGGTCCGCCCGGCCACCGCGATCTTCCAGGCCCCGGTCTTCCAGGAGCCCGCCCCCTACGTCGCGCCGCCCGCGCCGCAGCAGCCCGCCGCCGCCCCGGCGCCGGTCGAGGCCCCGGCCGCCGCCGAGCGCGGCGAAGAGGACGAGTACGAGTACAGCGGTGTCGGCCGCCGTCGCCGGGTCCGTACCCGGGTCGAGCCGTCCCGCCGCAAGCCGGTCGCCGCGGCGCCGGCCGCCGCGGCGAGGGTCGCCGCGGCGAGGGTCGCCGAGGCGCCGGTCAAGGCCCCCGTCGAGGCCCCGGCCGTCGAGGCGCCCGCCGTGGAGGCCCCCGCCGCCGCTCCCGAGACCGAGGGCGAGTGGGAGGAGGACGGTCGTCCGTCCCGCCGTCGCCGTCGCGGCGGCCGCCGCCGCCGCCGTGGCGAGGCCGAGGAGTTCGAGGCCGCCGAGACCGTGCAGCCCGCCGCCGAGGAGCCGGCCGAGGCCGTCGCCGAGGAGGAGGACGAGGAGGAGGAGGAGGACGACCTGGCCGCCGGCCTGTCCTCGTCGCGTCGCCGTCGCCGCCGTCGCCGCCGCAGCGGTGAGGCCGGTGCCGTCGAGACCGCCGAGACCACCGAGGACGGCGTCCGCACGGTGGTGAAGGTGCGCGAGCCGCGCCGCCGCTCCACCGAGCCGTCCTTCGACCCGGACGAGGTGCAGTCCATCAAGGGCTCGACCCGTCTGGAGGCGAAGAAGCAGCGCCGCCGCGAGGGCCGTGAGCTGGGCCGCCGCCGGGTGCCGATCATCACCGAGGCCGAGTTCCTGGCCCGCCGCGAGTCGGTCGAGCGCGTCATGGTGGTGCGCCAGAACGGCCAGCGGACCCAGATCGGCGTGCTCGAGGACGGCGTGCTGGTCGAGCACTACGTCAACAAGGAGCAGGCCACCTCGTACGTCGGCAACGTCTACCTGGGCAAGGTCCAGAACGTGCTGCCGTCGATGGAGGCCGCGTTCGTCGACATCGGCAAGGGCCGCAACGCGGTGCTGTACGCCGGTGAGGTCAACTTCGGCGCGCTGGGCCACGGCGGCCCGCGCCGGATCGAGTCGGTGCTGAAGTCCGGCCAGTCCGTGCTGGTGCAGGTCTCCAAGGACCCGATCGGCCACAAGGGCGCCCGCCTGACCAGCCAGATCTCGCTGCCCGGCCGCTACCTGGTGTACGTGCCCGAGGGCTCGATGACCGGCATCTCGCGCAAGCTCCCCGAGAACGAGCGCGCGCGCCTGAAGCAGATCCTCAAGAAGATCGTCCCGGACGACGCGGGCGTGATCGTGCGCACCGCCGCCGAGGGCGCCTCCGAGGAGGAGCTGACCCGCGACGTCCAGCGTCTCCAGCAGCAGTGGGAGGACATCCAGAAGAAGGCCGCGACCGGCAACGCCCCGGCGCTGCTGTACGGCGAGCCGGACATGACCGTCCGGGTCGTCCGCGACATCTTCAACGAGGACTTCACCAAGGTCATCGTCTCCGGTGACGAGGCGTGGACGACCATCCACGAGTACGTCTCCAACGTGGCCCCGGACCTCGCCGAGCGGCTCCAGCGGTGGACCTCCGAGGTGGACGTGTTCGCCACCTACCGGATCGACGAGCAGCTGATGAAGGCGCTGGACCGCAAGGTCTGGCTGCCCAGCGGCGGCTCGCTGGTGATCGACCGCACCGAGGCGATGGTCGTCATCGACGTCAACACCGGGAAGTTCGTCGGCCAGGGCGGCAACCTGGAGGAGACGGTCACCCGGAACAACATCGAGGCGGCCGAGGAGATCGTGCGCCAGCTGCGGCTGCGCGACCTCGGCGGCATCATCGTGATCGACTTCATCGACATGGTTCTGGAGTCCAATCGCGACCTGGTGCTGCGCCGCCTGCTGGAGTGCCTGGGCCGGGACCGGACCAAGCACCAGGTGGCCGAGGTCACCTCTCTGGGCCTGGTCCAGATGACCCGTAAGCGGGTCGGCCAGGGCCTGCTGGAGTCCTTCTCCGAGTCCTGCGTGCACTGCAACGGCCGCGGTGTGATCGTGCACATGGAGCAGCCGAGCACCCACGTCCACGCCCCGGCCGCGGTCGCGGGCGAGGTCTCGGGCGGCGGCAAGCGCCGTCGCCGGGGCAAGGGCGGGGTCGGCCACGAGGAGCCGCAGGCCATTGAGGCCGCGGTGGCCGAGGCGGTCGTGGAGGCCGCTGAGGCCGTGCTGGAGGCCGCTGAGCCGGTGCGCGAGGAGATCGAGGGCCAGCTGGCCCTGGAGGTCCCGGGCGTCGAGGCCCCGGCAGCCGAGATCGCGCCGGTGGAGGCCGCCCCGGTGGCCGAGGCCCCGGCCATCGCCCCGGCGGGCCGTCCCCGCCGCCGCGCGGTGCGCAAGGCGACGGCTCCGGCCGGCGCCCCCCAGGCCGCCGAGATCGTGGTGCTGCAGGCGAAGGCGGACGCGGCGCTGGAGGCGGCCCTGGCCGCCGCCGCCCCGGCCGCGGAGACCGCCGCCGAGGCGGTCGTGGAGGCCGTCGTCGCGGAGGCCGTGGTCGTCGAGACCCCGGCCGCCGAGCCCGCCGAGGCCCCGGCCGCGGAGGAGGCGCCCGCCGAGGAGGCCCCGGCGCCGAAGAAGCGGGCCGCCCGCAAGACCGCCGCGAAGAAGACCGCCGCCAAGAAGACGACCACGGCGGCCAAGAAGACCACCGCCCGCAAGACCGCGACCAAGCGGACGAGCGCGGCGGCCAAGAAGGCCGCGGCCGCCGAGGGTGATACGGCGGCCGAGTAGTGCCCGTGCCCGGGGGCGGGAGCCATCCCGCCCCCGGGTCGTACGGGCCGGTTTGCCCCTTGGGCGGCTGGTCCGTATTCTTGACCATCGGCGTGTCTACGCCACGCTCCCGAGCACATCACCTTCCCGAAGTCCCGCGTCCGCGCGGAGCGAACGGGAGGAGGCCCCTGTGTCCGTACCCAGGTGGCTGGCGTCGGGAGTTCCGACCGAGTTGGGAAAGTAGGTACCGCATGTACGCGATCGTTCGCGCAGGCGGCCGCCAGCACAAGGTCGCCGTCGGCGACGTGCTGGAGATCGACCGTATCGAGGCCAAGCCGGGTGACTCGGTGGAGCTCTCGACCATTCTGGTCGTCGACGGTGACGCCGTCACCTCCGACCCGTGGGTCCTGGCCGGCGTGAAGGCTCACGCCGAGGTGGTCGACCAGACCAAGGGCGACAAGATCGTCATCCTGCGCTACAAGAACAAGACCGGCTACCGCCGTCGTCAGGGTCACCGTCAGAAGCACACCGCGGTGCGCATCACCAGCATCGACTCGGTCAGCAAGTAAGGGGATAGCGAGATATGGCACACAAGAAGGGCGCAAGCTCTACCCGCAACGGCCGTGACTCGAACGCCCAGCGCCTTGGCGTGAAGCGCTTCGGCGGCCAGGTCGTCTCCGCCGGCGAGATCCTCGTCCGCCAGCGTGGCACCCACTTCCACCCGGGTGCCGGTGTCGGCCGTGGTGGCGACGACACCCTGTTCGCGCTGACCGCCGGTGCGGTGCAGTTCGGCAACCGTCGCGGCCGCAAGGTCGTCAACGTCGTGGCCGTCGAGGCCTGAGTCCGAGCGGACTCACGAGTCGCGTCAGACTCACACTGAAGGGTGGGCCGGAATGTTCCGGTCCACCCTTCGGCTTTAAGCAACAAGCAGGACTCATCCGCACTGGAGGCACATCCCATGACCACCTTCGTGGACCGCGTCGAACTCCACGTCGCCGCGGGTAACGGAGGCCACGGCTGCGCCTCCGTGCACCGCGAGAAGTTCAAGCCGCTCGGCGGACCGGACGGCGGCAACGGCGGCGAGGGCGGCAGCGTCGTCCTCACCGTGGACTCGCAGGTCACCACGCTGCTCGAGTACCACCACTCGCCCAAGCGCAAGGCCACCAACGGCAAGCCCGGAGCGGGCGGCAACCGCACCGGTGCCGAGGGCGAGGACCTCGTCCTGCTGGTGCCGGACGGCACCGTGGTGCTGGACCGCAAGGGCAACGTGCTGGCCGACCTGGTCGGGCACGGCACCAGCTTCGTCGCCGCCCAGGGCGGCCGCGGCGGCCTCGGCAACGCCGCGCTGGCCTCGGCCCGCCGCAAGGCCCCCGGCTTCGCGCTGCTCGGCGAGCCCGGCGAGGCCCGCGACATCGTGATGGAGCTCAAGTCCGTCGCCGACGTGGCCCTGGTCGGCTACCCGAGCGCCGGCAAGTCCTCGCTGATCTCGGTGCTCTCCGCCGCCAAGCCGAAGATCGCGGACTACCCGTTCACCACCCTGATCCCCAACCTCGGCGTGGTCACCGCGGGTGACACCGTCTACACCATCGCGGACGTGCCCGGCCTGATCCCGGGCGCCAGCCAGGGCCGCGGCCTGGGCCTGGAGTTCCTGCGGCACGTCGAGCGCTGCTCGGTGCTGGTGCACGTGCTGGACTGCGCCACCCTGGAGCCCGGCCGCGACCCGCTGACCGACCTGGAGACCATCGAGGCCGAGCTCGCCGAGTACGGCGGCCTGGACGACCGCCCGCGCCTGGTCGCGCTCAACAAGGTGGACGTGCCGGACGGCCAGGACATCGCCGACCTGACCCGGGCCTCGCTGGAGGAGCGCGGCTACCAGGTGTTCGAGGTCTCCGCCGCCTCCCGCAAGGGCCTGCGCGAGCTGAGCTTCGCGGTGGCGAAGATCGTCGCCGAGGCGCGCGCCGCCAAGCCGGCCGAGGAGTCCACCCGGATCGTGCTGCGGCCCAAGGCCGTGGACGACGCGGGCTTCACCATCACCGAGGAGGACGGCGCCTACCGCATCCGCGGCGTCAAGCCGGAGCGCTGGGTCCGCCAGACCGACTTCGCCAACGACGAGGCCGTCGGCTACCTCGCCGACCGGTTGGCCCGCCTCGGTGTCGAGGAGCAGCTGTGGAAGGTCGGGGCGCAGGAGGGCGACACCGTCATCATCGGCCCCGAGGAGAACGCCGTCGTCTTCGACTGGGAGCCGACCATGGCCGCCGGCGCCGAGATGCTCGGCCGCCGTGGTGAGGACCACCGCATGGAGACCCAGCGCCCGGCGGTCGACCGCCGCCGCGAGAAGCAGAAGGGCCGGGACGCGGCCGAGGCCGAGTTCCTCGCCTTCGAGGCGCTCTCCAGCGGCCGCCAGTCCGCCATCGAGGGCGACGACGAGGACTACTGAGTCGACCCGCTCGAAGCGGACGGCCCCGCCACCTGTCGAGGTGGCGGGGCCGTCCGTTTGTTCAGCCGTTCAGTCCTGGCGGAACGTCACTTCGTCCAGGCGGCCTGGAGCTTCAGCAGGTCGTTGAGGTCGGTGTAGCCGACGGCGACCGGGGTGTTGCCGGGGATGGAGATGATGGTGCAGCCCTTGGTCTCGGCGCCCTTGGTGACGCCCTGGAACTTCGCCCCGGTGCACTTGGGCAGTGGGTTGGCGGCGTTCATGACGTTGAGGCCCTTGTTGCCGGAGCTGTCGAAGAGGACGAACTTCGAGTCCGGGGCGGTGAAGGAGAGGCTGGCGTCCCCGAGGTTCTTCATGGTGTAGCTGACGTAGACCGGGGTGCGGCCGTCCAGCCCGGTGGTCGGGACCTTGGCGGCGGTGAGGTCCTGCAACGAGCCGACCTCGATGCCGGTGACGGTGATCTGCAGCTTGGTGGCGACGTTGGAGGTCTTGTCGGCGAAGTCGACGGTGGCCGGCTGGCCGACCTTCACGGTGGTGGCGGCCTGCGGAACCTTGCCGCCGCCACCGGCGCCACCGCCCGCCGCGCCGGCCGTACCAGCGCCGCCCGTGGCCGCGCCGCCGTTGGCGGCACCACCGGCTGCGGCACCGCCGGTGGCAGCGCCCGACGGGGCGGCGGTCGAGCCGCCGGCCGCACCGCCCGAGGCGGCACCCGTGGTCGCGCCGGTCTGGGCCGGGGCCGCACCGGTGGCGCCGCCGGTGGCGGCCGGGTCCGAGTTGTCCGGGCCGCAGGCCGCGAGCGAGAGGGCGGTGGCCGCCGCCAGGGCGGCGACGGTGAGCTTCGTGGTGTACGAACGCATGGTGCGCTTTTCTCCTGGGCATACGGCCGCGAACCGTTGCCGGCCTGCCCAGTGCGGCGCCGCCCGATGACAGGAAGGTCGAAGACGAGTGGGTACAGCGGGCAAGAAGCCGTCCCCCGATCTGGCTTTCGGTCAGGGACCATACCAGCCATCCGGATTGACGGCCGGGCTGTGGCGAGGTCGTGACCAGGCCGGGTCCAGCCGGTGAAACACCCTGCGGGAGGCCTGCGCGGATCGCGTAGATTTCGGGGTTGACGGCCGGGCGGCGCCCGCCGTACCCGCACCACACCGGAAGGGCGTACAGCGAGATGAGCGAGGACTCACTGCGGGAGGAGGTGCTGACCGCACGGCGGATCGTGGTCAAGGTCGGCTCCTCCTCACTCACCACGGCGGCCGGCGGCCTGGACGCCGACCGGGTCGACGCCCTGGTGGACGCGCTCGCCAAGGTGCGCGCCCGCCCGGACGCCCCCGAGGTCGTCCTCGTCTCCTCCGGTGCCATCGCCGCCGGGCTCGCCCCGCTCGGCCTGGACAGGCGCCCCAAGGACCTGGCCCGCCAGCAGGCCGCCGCCAGCGTCGGCCAGGGGCTGCTGGTCGCGCGCTACACCGCCTCCTTCGCCCGGTACGGCATCCGGGTCGGCCAGGTGCTGCTCACCGCCGAGGACGCCAGCCGGCGCGCCCACTACCGCAACGCCTACCGGACGTTGGACCAGCTGCTGGCGATGGGCGCGATGCCGATCGTCAACGAGAACGACACCGTCGCCACCGCCGAAATCAAGTTCGGGGACAACGACCGGCTGGCCGCCCTGGTCGCCCACCTGGTCCGGGCCGACCTGCTGGTCCTGCTCTCCGACGTGGACGGCCTCTACGACGGCGACCCGGCCAAGCCCGGCACCAGTCGGATCGGCGAGGTGCGCGGCCCGCACGACCTGGACGGCATCGAGATCGGCAGCGCGGGCAAGGCGGGCGTCGGCACCGGCGGCATGGTCACCAAGGTCGAGGCGGCCCGGATCGCCACCGGCGCGGGCATCCCCGTGGTGCTCACCGCGGCCAGCCACGCCGCCGACGCGCTGGCCGGACGGCCCACCGGAACGCTCTTCCTGCGCACCGGCAGCCGCACGTCCGACCGGATGCTCTGGCTGGCCCACGCCAGCAGCCCGCGCGGCGCCCTGCACCTGGACGCGGGCGCGGTGGAGGCGGTCGTCTCCGGCGGCGCCTCGCTGCTGCCGGCCGGGGTCACCAAGGTCGACGGGGAGTTCACCGCGGGTGATCCGGTGGACCTTCTTGCCGAAAACGGCCACATCGTGGCGCGCGGACTGGTCAACTTTGATGCAAGGGAGTTGCCCCGCCTGCTCGGCCGGTCCACCCGCGACCTGGCCCAGGAGTTCGGCGCCGCGTACGAGCGCGAGGTCGTCCACCGCGACGACCTGGTCGTTCTGCGCGGCTGACCGGCTGACCGGCTGACCGGCTGACCGGCCGATCAGCCGGCGTCGGCCGATCGGCGGAGCGCGGCCGGCGGGCCGCTCCGTACAGGAGCGGCCCTGCCGCGGGCGAGGAGGGGCGCAGCCGTACCGGTCGGCCGAAGGCCGACGGGGCCGGTGGGGACGACACGACATCGCCGAACAGGAGGCCGCCGGTGGAACGCAGGCGCGAGGCAGCGCTGACCGGAGGGACGGCGGGCCGACGGCTGACCAGTATCGACGGCGGCCGCGGGGACGGCCCCGCCGAGTCGGCCGGTCCGCCACCGCAGAGGCCCGGCGGAGTGCGCAGGCTGCGGCCGCAGCGTGCGGAGGCGGCGGACCCGCCCAGCGTGCCCGAGCAGGCGCGGCTGTGGCACGTGGTGCTGAGCGTGGCCGGGCAGGTCACCCCGCTGTCCGCCCTGCGTGCCTCGCTGGAGCGGCTGGCGCACGACCACTCGTTCTTCCTGACCGCGCGCTACGCGGCCGACCACGCCGAGATCCGGTACTGGGAGCAGGCCCGGGACCTGCACGACGCGGCGGCGATAGCGCTGCGGCTGTGGGGCGAGCACAAGGTCACCGCGAACCTGCCGCCGTGGGAGATCGTCGGGCTGGAGGTGGTCGACCGGGCGACGTACCGCAAGCGGGTGGCGGAGGGCTTCGGCGATCCGCCACCGCACCTGGGCGGCGTGCACCCCTACTGACCGGCCCTGTTCGGATGCCGAAACGGCGACGGGCGGGGCGGGCGCAGTCGCTACTCTTGGCGGCATGACCAGCGACCTCGCCACCGCCGACAGCCCCGTCCTCGCCGTAGCGCGCCGTGCCCGGGAGGCCGCCGCCGCGCTCGCCCCGCTGCCGCGCAGCGCCAAGGACGCCGCGCTGCTGTCGATCGCGGACGCGCTGGTCGCCCGCGCCGCCGAGATCGTCGCGGCCAACGCCGAGGACGTGGCCCGGGCCCGCGAGGCGGGCACGGCGGAGTCGGTGATCGACCGGCTGACGCTGACCGGGGAGCGGATCGCCGCGATCGCCTCGGACGTGCGCGACGTGGCCGGCCTGCCCGACCCGGTCGGCGAGGTGGTGCGCGGCTACACCCTGCCGAACGGTCTGGACGTGCGCCAGGTGCGGGTGCCGCTGGGCGTGGTCGGCATCATCTACGAGGCCCGGCCGAACGTCACGGCGGACGCCGCCGCGCTCTGCCTGAAGTCCGGCAACGCGGTGCTGCTGCGCGGCTCCGCCTCGGCCTACCGTTCCAACACCGCACTGGTCGCGGTGCTGCGGGACGCCGTCGCCGCGGCCGGGCTGCCCGCCGACGTGATCCAGCTGGTGCCGGGGGAGAGCCGGGACTCCGTACAGGAGTTGATGCGCGCCCGCGGCCTCGTCGACGTGCTGATCCCGCGCGGTGGCGCCTCGCTGATCCGCACCGTGGTCGAGGGCTCGACCGTCCCGGTGATCGAGACCGGCACCGGCAACTGCCATGTGTACGTGGACGCGCGGACCGACCTGGCGATGGCGGTCGGCATCCTGCTGAACTCCAAGGCACAGCGGGTCAGCGTTTGCAACGCGGCCGAGACCCTGCTGGTGCACCAGGACGTCGCGGACGACTTCCTGCCGCTGGCGCTGGCGGCCCTGGCCGAGGCGGGGGTGACCGTGCACGGCGACGAGGCGGTGCTCAAGGCCGCCGAGGGCAGCGCCGCCACCGTGGTGCCGGCCACCGACGAGGACTGGGGCGCCGAGTACCTCTCGTACGACCTGGCGGCGGCCGTGGTGCCCTCGCTGGACGCCGCCGTCGAGCACATCCGCCGCTGGTCCTCCGGCCACACCGAGGCGATCGTCACCACCTCGCAGGCCGCCGCCCGCCGCTTCACCCAGCTGGTCGACTCGACCACGGTGGCCGTCAACGCCTCCACCCGGTTCACCGACGGCGGTGAGTTCGGCTTCGGCGCGGAGATCGGCATCTCCACCCAGAAGCTGCACGCCCGCGGTCCGATGGGCCTGCCGGAGCTGACCAGCACCAAGTACATCGTCACTGGTGACGGGCATGTCCGCGGCGAGGCGACGCAGACTGTGGGCGGGGACGCGGACGCCCGCTGAACGCGGCGTGCGGGGGCGTCCGGCACGCGTGTGACGGACCAACTGCCGGGACCCACAGACAAATCGCCCGGCCGGTAATACGCTGAATCCGTGGCTGAGGATGTGGGGGGCTTGCCGTACCCCGACGGCGCCGACCACGGTGGTGCGGACGACGAGTTCGCCACCGTGGTCTTCGATGAGGCCTTCGTCCGGTCCGCCGCCGTGCACGAGCCGACGGCCAAGGAGCGGCAGCTCGCCGCGGCCGAGGCGCGGTTCGAGCCGGACACCGCGGGACCGGGTTGGGGCTATGACGTCCCGGCCGGTGACGGGTTGCCGCTGGAGCTGCGCCCGTACCCGAGCGGACTCGACGAGGACCACCTGTACCCCGACCCGTGGTCGGGCCCGGGCCGGGCGACCGGCCGCCGGACCCGACGGCGGTGGCGCCGCTACGATCCGGTGCGCGCCCGCGGCCGGTACGTGGCCCAGCAGCGCTGGCACCGGCCGGTGGCCTGGGTGCTCGCGGTGATCATGGGCGTGAGCCTGGTGGCGGTGGCGGTCGCGGCGATCTACCAGGGCGCGGGCGGTACCTCCGGCGCGCCCCGGCGCCCGGAGTCCGGCAGCAGCAGCACGGGGGTGGACCCGCGGCCCGCGCCGGCCGAACCGGCGCCGGTGGTCACGGCGCCGGCGGGCTAGTCGGAGCCGGGGGCGCACGCCCGGGGCGGGTGGCCGCGGAGCGTTCCCGGCAATCTGCGCAGGGGCTCTCGTAGCGGGCCGGGTGTACGCCTACCCTGGTGTCATGGGTGACCCGCGAGAGCCTCCTGAGGGTACGCCCGAGGGCGGTTCCGGAAACGAGGACGAATTCCGGTCCGTCGTGTTCGACGAATCGTTCGTGCGCGCTGCCCGGATCCAGGAGCTGTCCGCCCGGGAGCGGCTCGCGGGCTCCTTCGGCAAGGCCACCCGGGCCCGGGTGCGGCTCGGGCCGCTGGGTACCGTCCCGCGCCAGGCGCTGGCCCTGCTGCTGCTCATCCTGCTGGCCTTCGGGGCGGCGGTGTACTTCGGGGTGAACTCGCCGAAGGGCGTCCCGGCACGGCCCGAGGGCAGTCAAGTGACCGTCAGCCTGGTCGCGTTGAGCCCGGCCTCGGCCGTCCACCCGGTGACCGACCCGGCGAATCCGTTCGCCGCGCTGCCGCCCGGGTACGGCGAGGGGACGACCGGGCTGAACACCCCGACCGGGGCCGCCACCGAGCACTTCAGCCGGGTCGAGGCGACCAAGGCGCTGGACACCGTGCAGCGCTACCTGGTCGCCTCCTCGCTGGCACCGGCCGCGCTGGTGCAGGGCGCCACCGCGGACATACGGGCCTTCGTCACGCCCGGTGAGCAGGCCGGATTCGACGAGAGCGTCGCACAGCCGGTGGACGACCGGCACCACGCGCTGACCGGCTGGGTGGTCCGCTTCGACCCGGCGCAGGTCGCGCTGGCCTCCGACACCGTGAAGGTGGTCGGCGCGATGCGGATCGACGAGGCGGACAGCGGCACGCTGCAGATCACCACCGACCACACCTTCGTCTACGCGCTGAAGCCGGCCGGGGCCCCCGCCGGGGCGCCGGTCACCCTGGAGACCGTGCGGCGCGAGCTGACCTTCCAGTTCGACCGGGTGGACCTGGCGTCGGCGCAGCTGCGGCTGGTGGACTCGGTGGTGCAGGCCGGGCCGGCGCCGTGCACCGCCTCGATGGCGGGCTTCCTGCAGCCGGTGCTGGCCACCGTGCAGGGCACCGCGGTGGCGCCGCCCACGCCGGTCGACCCGGGCAACCACTCGCGGCCGGCCTGGCAGGTGTGCGGGGTGCTGGCGGGCGGCTGAGGGCCCCGGAAGGGACCGAGAGCGCTTGAGCCGGGTTGCGGGCCGCCCCGGATCGTGCCCCCGGAAGGCACGGCGGCCGGTGACCCGGACGGGGTCACCGGCCGCCGTGGTCCGCGTGCCGGGTCAGCTGTCGTCGCGGTCCGTGGCGGAGCCGCGGTTGCCGCCGGTGAAGGTGTCGCGCAGCTTGCCGCCGACCGTGGCGGCGCCGCCGGCCACGTCCCGCAGCAGGCCCATCAGCGGGTCCTTGCTCTCCTTCACCGAGGTCGTGTAGTGGTCGGCGGCGGCCTTCCACTGCTCGCCGACCGAGGTGTCCCGGTCGTCCGAGCGGCGCGGGTAGGCGCCGGCCAGGACCGAGCGGTACTCGTCGCTCTCCGCCCACTTCTTCAGCTGGGCGACCCGGACCACCGCGAACGGGTGGGTCTGCGGCAGCAGCTGGAGCAGCTTGAGCACGCCGTCGCGCAGGTCGCCGGCCCGCTCGTACTCCTCCGCCTGCTCCAGGAACGCGTCGACGTTCATCTCGGCCAGGTTGTGCCCGCCGGCCAGCTTCATCAGGGCCCGCATGGACGCCTGGAGGTCCTGCCCGGCCAGCAGGCCGGCCCGGTCGCTGGACAGCTCGGCCTTGCGGAACCACTCCTTGAGGGCGGTGACGAGGGCCATGATCGCCAGATTGCCGAGCGGCACCCAGGCGATCCGGGTGGCGATGTTGGTGAGGATCATCAGCATCGTCCGGTAGACGGCGTGGCCGGACATCGCGTGGCCGACCTCGTGGCCGATGACGGAGCGCAGCTCCTCCTCGTCCAGCAGCTCGACCAGGCCGCTGGTGATCACGATGATCGGGGTGTCGATGCCGATGGTGTACGCGTTGACCGTCGGGTCCTGGGTGACGTACAGGTCCGGCACCTGCTCCAGGTCGAGCACGTAGGCGGCGTCGCGCACCATGTCGTACAGCTCGGGGAACTGACGCTCGGACGTCTTCACGGCGGTGGCCAGGAACATCAGCCGGATCGCGCGCTCGGACACCAGCCCGGCGAGCTTCTTCAGGACGTCGTCGAAGCCCGACAGCTTGCGCAGGGCGACCAGGGCCGAGCGGTCGGCGGGGTGTTCCCAGGCCCGGGTGGAGATCTCGGGGAAGCGCTGGCGGCGCCGGCTCGGGCTCTTCTCGAACGTGTCGGTCATGGTCTGAGTACCTCCTGGTCGACGGCGGCCCCGGCGCGGTGCCGGCCCCCCGCTGCTCTTCGCCTGCAACGACTGTCTGTGCAACGTCCGTGGTTGCGTACTCGTCCCCGCGGCCAGCCTACGCGCGGGGCGGGCCGCGCGATCCCCGCCCCGAACCGAAGGGCCCGCCCCGAACCGAAGAGGCGCGCCGGGATTCCCGCCCCGAGCTGGAGGCGAGCGGGCGAGTCCCCCCGCCCCGAACCGAAGGGGCGCGCCGGTGCCGAAAGGGAGAAGCGACAAGCGAGGCACGAGCGCCGGAGTGCCGACCGTCGGCGCCGGGTCCGAGCGCCCCGGAGGTGAGCGGGCGAGTATCAGCGCGAGTCACAGGGGCCGGTGGGCGGCGCCGGTGTGAGGCGGGTTTACCCTGAATGCCCTGGAGAACCGAGACCGGATCCGGCCGCGGTACCGAGCAGTTCGAGGAGCCCCTCAGATGTCCACCGACACGCTGGTCAGCCTGGCCGCCCCCATCTCCGACGAGGCCGGCCCTGGCCTGTTCCTGCGGATCATCGTGATCGCGTCCTTCGTGGGGATCGGTCTGCTGGTCTGGATCATGGCCCGCGCCTTCCGCGGCCAGTAGGCGCCGCCTTCCCCGGGCCCGCTCACGCCCGGTCAGTGGCGGTGGGCCGCCGAGCGGTTGCCGCGTAACCCCCCGTACGATGACGGGTGGGCCCTCACCGGCCCGGAACAACCCCCAGGTCCGTTCACCGAGCCGAGAAGGTCCCGCCGACCATGAGCACTGCTGCCGCACTCCCCGTTCTGAACCTGCTCGCCGAGGGCGAGGGGGGCAACCACGACAGCCTGAACCCGGCCCTGACGGGTGGCGCCGCGCTGTTCATCCTGCTGCTCCTGCTCTTCATCACCACCCGTTTCAACCGGGACCGCTGAGCCCGGTCCACGGACCGCCAGGGGAGCGTCCGGCCATCGGGCCGGCCGCTCCCTCACGCATCTGCGGGCAACCCCCACACGGGCGTTCCCGCACCGTAACGGGCGTCGCGTAAGGTGTGGCGGCATGGGAGAGCAGGCCGGGATTCCCGGCGGACCGGAACCGGTGAAGAAGCGCCTCGGCGTGATGGGCGGCACCTTCGACCCGATCCACCACGGCCACCTGGTCGCCGCCAGTGAGGTGGCGAGCGCGTTCCACCTGGACGAGGTGGTCTTCGTCCCGACCGGGCAGCCCTGGCAGAAGTGCGACCGGCAGGTCACCTCGGCCGAGGACCGCTACCTGATGACGGTCATCGCCACCGCCGAGAACCCGCAGTTCTCGGTCAGCCGGATCGACATCGACCGCGAGGGCCCGACGTACACTGTCGACACCCTGCGCGACCTGCACGCCCTGCACCCGGACGCCGACCTCTTCTTCATCACCGGAGCCGACGCGCTCGCCCAGATCCTGACCTGGCACGACTCCGACGAACTCTTCTCGCTGGCCCACTTCGTCGGATGCACCCGCCCGGGGCACACTCTGTCGGACGCCGGACTTCCGGTGGGCGGGGTCTCCCTGGTGGAGGTCCCGGCGCTGGCCATCTCCTCCACGGACTGCCGCAACCGGGTCGCCAAGGGCGAGCCGGTCTGGTACCTCGTCCCGGACGGCGTGGTCCGCTACATCGACAAGCGGGCGCTGTACGCGCCGCACGGGACCTGAGCCAGGAGCCGGCGTGACGGAACGCAACGGGCAGCAGCCGGAGGAGTGGTCCACCGGGCAGTACGAGCAGCCGTACCAGGGGTACCAGCAGCAGCCGTACGAGCAGCAGGCGCAGTACGACCAGTACGGGCAGCCGGTGTACGGGCAGGGCACCTACGGCGGCCACCAGCAGCAGGGGTACCAGCAGGGTTACCAGG
The DNA here is from genome assembly GCF_044768305.1 of Kitasatospora sp. NPDC101155. Lineage (NCBI taxonomy): Bacteria > Bacillati > Actinomycetota > Actinomycetes > Kitasatosporales > Streptomycetaceae > Kitasatospora > Kitasatospora sp. NPDC101155. The sequence goes on from NZ_JBIWPN010000013.1 coordinate 18,736, forward strand.
GGTACCCGCAGCAGGGGCAGGGGTACGAGCAGCAACAGGGGTACGAGCAGTCGGCGCAGTACGACCAGTACGGGCAGCCGGTGTACACCCAGGACCCGTACGGCGGTTACCAGCAGCAGGCGTACCACCAGGGGTACCAGCAGCCGTACCAGGCCGCGCCGGTGGTCGCCGAGCCGCAGCAGCCGCCGCAGCCCGAGGCCGGCGGCCCGGCCGCCGCAGCCGCGCCCGCTCCTGTCGAGCCCGCGGCTCCCGCCGCCGTGCCGACGCGCCCGCGTACGCCCCGGCCGGCCGCCGAGGCGACCCCGGACAAGCCCGAAACGCCCTCCGAGCAGGTCGCCGGGGCCCGCTCCGGCAAGGCCGGCTCCCGGGCGCCCAAGGACAGCTACACCACGGGCGAGTTCACCTTCGTCGACGAGGAGGCGGAGGAGTCCGAGGACGTCATCGACTGGCTGAAGTTCGCCGAGTCGCGCAGCGAGGTGCGCGCCGAGCGCCGCCGCAAGCTGCGCAACCGGCTGGTCGGCCTCGGTGTGGTGCTGGCGCTCGCGGCGGGCGGCGTCGGCGGCTACCTGTGGTTCACCGGCGACAAGCCGACCGCGGCCGCCGCGGCCGGCGGGCGCCAGGTCAACGTCGTCCACCTGCGCGACCTGCAGGGCAAGACGTCCAGCGCGCTGCTGGTCAACGACGCCTCCGGGCACAAGGGCACGGTGCTGCTGCTGCCCGACAACCTGCGGCTGCCCGGCCCCGGCGATCCGCCGGTGACCACCGTCGGCCAGGCCATGGACGCGATCGGCGCCTCGGCGACCCGTGACGGCCTGGCCACCGTGCTCGGCGCCCCGGTGGCGGGCACCTGGCGGCTGGACACCCCGTACCTGGAGATGCTGGTCTCCCAGCTCGGCGGTGTCCGGGTGGACACCAACGCCGAGACCCACGAGGGCGGCAAGCCGGACGGCAAGCTGCTGTCCGCGGCGGGCAAGAACACCCTGCTCAGCGGCAAGGCCGCGGTCGCGTACGCCACCCTGCAGGGGCCGGGCGAGAACCGGGACGCCCAGCTGGCCCGGTTCGGGCAGGTGATGGACGCGGTGGTGCGCACCATGCCGACCGAGTTCAAGGACGCCAAGGACGACGTGCACCGGATGAACGCGGTGCTCGACCCCTCGCTGCCCGAGGACGCCCTCGCCGGGGTGCTCGCCCAGCTCGCCCAGCAGGCGAAGGACGGCCACTTCGGCACCGCCGCGCTGACCGTCAAGCCGGACGGCGGGCTGGACGAGGCGACGGCGGGCAAGCAGGTCAAGGACGTGCTCGGCGGCACCGTGAAGTCCACGGCGGCCGGTGACACCTCGGCCCGGGTCTCGCTGCAGGACGCCAGCGGCAACGACGCGGCCGCGGCCGCCGCGCAGGTCCAGATCGTCAACTCGGGCCTGACCTTCATCCCGGGCGGCGCCAAGACCGCCGCGCAGGCCACCAGTGAGATCCGCTACACCGACGACGCCCGGCAGGCCGCGGCGAAGTCGCTGGCGACCAGCCTGGGGCTGCCGGACTCGGCGGTGAAGAAGGTGGGCGATGCGCAGAACGCGGACCTGGTGGTCGTGCTCGGCAAGGACTACCAGCCGCCGAAGCAGTAGGTCGGCGGTCGGGTCCGGCCCCTCCGGCCGGCGCCCGGCGCCGACGGCCGGGCCCGGTTCGGCCGCGCCCGGCTGTCGGCGGCCCCGGAAAACGGTTCCGGGGCCGCCGGGGCGGCGTGAGATCCTGGAAGGCGACCCCCGGCTGAGCGCCGGGGTCCCCCCAAGCCGCCGAGCCGGAAGAACACCGTGACCGTCACCGACCACAGCCAGCAGCTCATCACCGTCGCCGCGCAGGCGGCGGCCGACAAGCTGGCGCACAACATCATCGCCTTCGACGTCAGCGAGGTGCTGTCGATCACCGACGCCTTCCTGATCGCCTCCGCGAACAACGACCGCCAGGTCCGCTCGATCGCCGAGGAGATCGAGGACCAGCTGCGCGAGCAGCTGGACATCAAGCCGGTGCGCCGCGAGGGCGAGCGCGAGGGCCGCTGGATCCTGCTCGACTACCTCGACATCGTCGTGCACGTCCAGCACTCCGAGGAGCGCTCCTTCTACTCGCTGGACCGGCTCTGGAAGGACTGCCCCGAGCTGCCGCTGCCCGAGGACGCCGTGGCCTCGCGCAACCGCCCCGACGCCATCACCGACCAGGCCGGCAACGCCGTCGCCCCGGCCGACGACTTCGGCAAGCCCGAGGACCTGCACTGAGCCGGAACGCGCGCGGCCCGCGCGTCGTCTTCTGGCGGCACGGTCAGACCTCCTGGAACCTCGAGTCGCGCTTCCAGGGCAGCACGGACATCGAGCTGACCGGTCAGGGCGTCCTGCAGGCCCAGCGGGCGGCCCGGCTGCTCTCGGGCCTGCGCCCGGACCTGCTGATCTCCTCGGACCTCAAGCGCGCCCGGCGCACCGCCGAGGAGCTGGCGGCGGTCACCGGGCTCGACGTGCAGCACCACGAGGGCCTGCGGGAGACCTACGCGGGCTCCTGGCAGGGCCTGACCAACACCGAGATCCGTGAGCGCTACCCGGAGGAGTACGCGGCCTGGGCGGCCGGGGAGCCGGTGCGGCGCGGCGGCGGGGAGCTGTCCACCGAGGTCGCCGACCGCTCGGTGCCGGTGGTGCTGGAGGCCGTCGCCAAGCTGCCGGAGAGCGGCACGCTGGTCGTGGTCAGCCACGGCGGCACCATCCGCACCATGCTCGGGCGCCTGCTGGGCCTGGAGCCGGCGCTGTGGGAGTGCTTCGGCGGGCTGTCCAACTGCTGCTGGTCGGTGCTCGGCAAGGGGGCGCGCGGCTGGCGGCTGCTGGAGCACAACGCGGGCACGCTCCCGCAGCCGGTCATCGGCGACGACACCTGAGGGCTCGGTCCCGACGGTTCGGTCCCGACGGCCGGGGCACGCCGGCACTCGGGCGACGGGGGGCTTCGCTGGGGCCCGGAGGGGGCGGATTTCGCAGTTCCGGGCCTGACCAGCTAGAGTCTTCCTCGTTCGCAGGGAAGGAACGCAGCCCGGAAGGGAAGCGGGAGATCCGGTGAGTGCGGGGCTATAGCTCAGTTGGTAGAGCGCTTGCATGGCATGCAAGAGGTCTGGGGTTCAATTCCCCATAGCTCCACTCCGCATCGGCGGTCGTGGTCAGTTGGAGTTCCGGGGCCAGGGTCGTCCGTGTCGCGGGGCTATAGCTCAGTTGGTAGAGCGCTTGCATGGCATGCAAGAGGTCTGGGGTTCAATTCCCCATAGCTCCACAGCAGTTCGAGAGGCCGTCACCCACCGGGTGGCGGCCTCTCGGGTTTTGCCGGCTTCCCCCCGGTTTCCCCCCGGCCTCCCTCGGCTTTCGCCCGGCCCCTTACGGCTCGCAGGTGTGCCTCCAGCCGCCCGGTGGCAGGGAGTTCAGCCGCTCGACCAGCTCCCGGTCGTCCGGGCTCTCCGGGACGTACACCACGATGTAGCACTCCGGCACGCCCGGCATCGTCAGGTAGGTGGCGTTCAGCCGCACCACGCCGAGCACCGGGTGGCGGAAGATCCGCAGCAGGTTCTTCGGCGGGGCCACCTCCTGGCGGGCCCACAGCTCCCGGAACAGCTCGCTGCGCGCCGACAGCTGCTGCACGTGGGCCTCCCAGGCCGGCTCACCGACGTGCTTGCCGTACGCCGAGCGCAGCACCGCCACCATCCGCGGCAGGGCCTCGTTCGGGTTCTCGCACGGGTTGCAGCACGACGGCGTGGTCAGCATGCACCAGAGGCTGTTGAAGAAGACCCCGTGGGACGGGCGCATCAGCTCGGTGCCGAACAGCGAGCGGTACGGCTGGTTGAAGCTCAGCACGTCGAACCGGGTGTTGGAGACCGCCGCCGGCAGCGGGGCGAGCGAGTCCAGGATCACCTGGATCGACGGGCTCAGCTCCGGCGGCGCGGGCTGCGCGAGCGGGGAGGGGGCCAGACCGGCCAGCCGGAACAGGTGCTGGCGCTCGGTGCCGTCCAGCCGCAGCGCCCGGGCCACCGCCAGCAGCACCTGCTCGCTCGCGTTGATCGGACGGCCCTGCTCCAGCCACGTGTACCAGGTGACCCCGACCCCGGCGAGCTGCGCGACCTCCTCGCGCCGCAGGCCCGGCGTGCGGCGGCGCAGCCCCGGCGGCAGGCCGACGTCCTCGGGGGTGACCCGCGCCCGGCAGGCCTTCAGGAAGCGGGCCAGCTCGGTCCGACGGCGGTCGCGGCCGTCCGTCGCGGTGGGCAGGTCCTGGAGCACGGTCATGCCGTCCATCGTGCCGTAGCGCGCGCCGGCGATACAGGTGCTGCCAGTACCAGGATCAACAGGCTCTAACCACCAGTACCGGGACGGCCCCAGGCTGGTCGTCATGACGGACCTACAGATCCGGCCTGGCGTGGCCGGAGGCACCACCGGGGCCCCGGCGGTACGGCCGGGGCTCCTCCTCGCGCTCGTCCTGTGCGGGCAGTTCATGGCCGTGCTCGACGTCTCCATCGTCAACGTCGCGGTGCCCACCATCCGCACCGACCTGGGCGCCTCCGGCGCCGCCCTGCAACTGGTGATCGCCGGCTACACCATCAGCTACGCGGTCCTGCTGATCACCGGCGCCCGGCTCGGTGCCCGCTACGGCTACAGCCGACTGTTCCAGCTCGGCCTGGCCGCCTTCACCGCCACCTCGCTGGCCTGCGGCCTCGCCCCGGCCACCGGCTGGCTGATCGCCTTCCGACTGCTCCAGGGCGCGGGCTCGGCGCTGATGGTGCCGCAGGTGATGAGCCTGCTGCAGCGCACCTTCACCGGCGCCGCCCGCACCCGGGCACTCGGCCTCTACTCGGCGGTGCTGGCCGTCGGGATGGCGCTCGGGCAGGTGCTCGGCGGGGTGCTGGTCAGTGCCGATCTGTTCGGCGCCGGGTGGCGGCCGGTCTTCCTGGTCAACGTGCCGCTCGGGGTGGTGCTGCTGGCGGCCGGCGCCCGGCTGCTGCCGCGGCTGCCCGGCGACGCCTCGCGCGGCTTCGACGTCCCCGGCCTGGTGGTGCTGGGGGCCGCGCTCGGCCTGCTGGTGGTGCCGCTGGTGCTCGGCCACGAACTCGGCTGGCCGGCCTGGGGCTGGGTGATGATCGCGGGCAGCGTGCTGCTGTTCGGTGCGTTCACGGTGGTCGAGCGGGGCGTCGCCCGGCGCGGCGGGCAGCCATTGATCTCCGGACGGGTGCTGCGCGCCCCCGGGCTGCGCCCGGCGGCGGCCGGACTGTTCTCGATCATGGCGGCCTTCTCGGGCTTCATGTTCTCCTTCGCCCTGCACCAGCAGGCCGCGCTCGGCCACAGCGCGCTGCGCGCCGGGCTCTGCTCGGCGCCCGTCGCGGTCGGCTTCGGGCTGTCCAGCCTGCACTGGCACCGGCTGCCGGGCCGGCTGCACGGGCTGCTGCCGGTGTTCGCCGCCGTGCTGCTCGGGGGCGGCTACCTGCTGCTGGGGGTGCTGCTCGGCGGCGGCGCCGAGATCGGGGCGGTGCCGCTGGCGGAGATGGCCGCGCTCGGCCTGGTCGCCGGCTGCGCGTACGCGCCGCTGTTCGCCCGGGCGCTCGCGGGGGTGGCGCCCGAGAACGCGGCCGATGCCAGCGGGGTGATGGTGACGGTCATCCAGCTCGGGCAGGTGATCGGGGTCGCGGTGCTCGGCTCGGTGTTCCTCGGGCAGGTGGCCCTGCCGGCGCCGGCCGCCGAGTCCGGGCACGCGTTGGAGGTGACCCTCGTGGTCAACGCCGTCGGGGTGCTCGCCGGAGCGGGCTTCGCCGCGCGCAGCGGGCGGGCGGCGCGGTAGGCGCGTTCGCGGCAAGGCGCGGCAAGGCGCGGCAAGGCGCGGCGGGACGCGTCGGTGGCAGGACGTGCTGGTGGCAGGACGGGTTTTCGAGGTGCGGCCGCGGGCGTCGGCCACACCTCGGGAAACGGATTTCTGGAGCACCCCCGGACCGTGTAAAGTAGTCGATGTCGCCGAGGGAAACGGACGGAAACGGCCGAGAAACCCGGTGACATCGCATGATCAAGGGGCTATAGCTCAGTTGGTAGAGCGCTTGCATGGCATGCAAGAGGTCTGGGGTTCAATTCCCCATAGCTCCACAGTGATCAAGAGCCGCCCCCCGTCACGGGGGGCGGCTCTTCGCCGTTGTGTCCATGCCACCGGCGGGCGGGTGGGAAAGACCGCTACCGTCGTGCCATGGCCGATCTGCAGCGAAGGCGGAACGAGGAGCTGGCCCGGATACTGCACCAGCTCGGCTGGAGTCCGGAACGGCTGGCCCGCGAGGTGAGCCTCGCCCTGCCGCCGGGCCTGGCCATCAGCTCCACCGCCCCGTACAAGTGGCGCGACCGCGGCATGGTGCCGCGCAGCCCGCACGACCAGACGGTCTGCGAGGTGCTCAGTCGCACCCTGGGCATAGCCGTCACCTACGAGCAGCTCTGGGGTCGGATGGGCGGCCACCGCGGCGCCAAGATCCTCTCGCCCCGGCTGCTCACCGACCCGTGGACCGCCGACACCGCCCAGACCGCGCTGCGCGAGGCGGCCACCGACGCCGGACCCGTCCGCCTCACCGACCTGTTCCGCAGCGCCGACCTCGACCACGCCGCCGAACGGCTCGCCTCCCCGCCGCCGCCGGTCGGGGGCGGCGAGGGCGCGCTGCGCGTCGACCCCGGGCTGGTCGGCGAGCTCGGCCTGTCCTGCCGGAGCAAGCAGCGGCTCGAACGCTCCTGCGGCGGCGGCCTCGTCCTCGGCCCCGCCAGGGCCGAACTCGCCATGCTGGCCAAGCTGTTGGAGCTCGGCTCGTACGACGAACGACTGGGCCGCGAGCTGTACGGGACGGCCAGCAGGCTCGCCCGGCTGGCCGGCTGGGCCGCCTACGACCTCGGCCACGACGCCGCCGCCCAGCGGGCCTTCGTCGCCGCGCTGCGCGCCGCCCACGTCAGCGGCGACCCCAGGCTCGGCGTCGCCGGGCTCGGCGCGCTGGTGGTGCTCGCCACCCAGGGCGGCGGCGGGCGCGGCCTGGATGCCGTCACCGCGCTGCGCACCGCCCTGGACACCCACGGCCCCGCGCTCAGCCCCACCTCCCGGGCCCGCCAGCTCGGCCGGATCTCGCGTGCCCACGGCCGCCGCGGCGAGGCCGAGCAGGCCGAGGCCTTCGCCGCCCGGGCCTTCGCCGAACTGGACGGCCTGCCCGGCGCCGAGGAGGCCCGGGCCGACCTCGCCGGGATGGTGGGGGAGGGGCGGCTGGCGCTCGGCCGGTGCCGGATGGCCAAGCCGCTGCTCGCCGAGGCCGTCGCCGGGCTCGGGCCGGGGCGGGCCCGTTCCAAGGCGCTGCTGATGGTCCGGCTCGCCGAGACCCACCGGCGGCTCGGCGACCAGCGCGAGGCTGCCCGCACGGTGGCGCAGGCGCGCTCACTGGCGGCGGGGATGCAGTCGGAGCGGCTGGCGAAGGCGCTGCGGGACTTCGACGCGGCGGGGCGGGCGGCGGCGCGGTGATCCGGGCCCGCGGCGTGCCGTCCGCGGCGCGGTATCCCCGGAAGCGGCCTGACCTGCTTGCGGTACCCTGAGCCCATGCGAACCGTGCGCCTGCTCCTTAGCCGGCCGCGCTGACCAGGACCGGCTGCGCCCTCGGGCGGTGCCGGAGTCGGCGTGGCGTCCCCTCCTGCGAGGGGATTTTTTGTTTTCCGTCCCCGCCCGTGTCATGGGCCGGGTCCACGGGCCGGCCGCGTCGCGCGGTTCGCCAACTGACACCGATGGAGCTTGAAGGACCATGAGCGAGACGACCCCTGCGTCCGGCGCGGCCGAGACCGCGACCGAGCCGTTCCGGTACAGCGCCGCGCTGGCGGCGGACATCGAGTCCCGCTGGCAGGACCTCTGGGAGAAGGAGGGCACCTTCCACGCCCCCAACCCCACCGGTGCGCTGGCCGACCCGTCCGCGGGTGACGTCGCCGCGAAGCCGCACAGCTTCATCATGGACATGTTCCCGTACCCCTCGGGCGCGGGCCTGCACGTCGGCCACCCGCTGGGCTACATCGCGACCGACGTCTTCGCCCGCTACCAGCGGATGACCGGTCACAACGTGCTGCACACGCTGGGCTACGACGCCTTCGGCCTGCCCGCCGAGCAGTACGCGGTGCAGACCGGCACCCACCCGCGGGTCTCCACCGAGGCCAACATCGCCAACATGCGCCAGCAGCTGCGCCGGCTGGGCCTGGGCCACGACCCGCGCCGCTCGATCTCCACGATCGACCCGGACTACTACCGCTGGACCCAGTGGATCTTCCTGCAGATCTTCAACTCCTGGTACGACGAGGACGCCCGCAAGGCCCGCCCGATCGCCGAGCTGGTCGGCCAGTTCGAGTCCGGCTCGCGTGAGGTGCCGGGCGGGCGCGCCTGGGCCGAGCTGTCGGCCGCCGAGCGCGACGAGGTGCTGGGCGAGTACCGCCTGGCCTACGCCAAGGAGGTGCCGGTCAACTGGTGCCCGGGCCTGGGCACTGTGCTGGCGAACGAGGAGGTCACCGCGGACGGCCGCTCCGAGCGCGGCAACTTCCCGGTGTTCAAGTCCAACCTGCGCCAGTGGATGATGCGCATCACCGCGTACTCCGACCGTCTGATCGCCGACCTGGACCTGCTGGACTGGCCCGAGGCCATCAAGCTGCAGCAGCGCAACTGGATCGGCCGCTCCGAGGGCGCCCGGGTCGACTTCGCCGTCGACTCCGGCAGGATCACCGTCTTCACCACCCGGCCCGACACCCTGTTCGGCGCCACCTACATGGTGCTGGCGCCCGAACACGGCCTGGTCGACTCCATCGTCCCCGCCGCCTGGCCGCAGGACGTGCCCGCGGAGTGGACCGGCGGCGCCGCCACCCCCGCCGAGGCCGTCGCCGCCTACCGCGCCGCGGCCGCCGCCAAGTCGGACGTCGAGCGGCAGGTCGAGGCCAAGGTCAAGACCGGTGTCTTCACCGGCGCCTACGCCGTCAACCCGGTCAGCGGCGAGTCCGTCCCGGTGTTCATCGCCGACTACGTGCTGATGGGCTACGGCACCGGCGCCATCATGGCCGTCCCCGCCCATGACCACCGCGACTTCGCCTTCGCCCGCGCCTTCGGCCTGCCGATGCGCTGCGTCGTCGAGCCGACCGACGGACGCGGTGAGGACCCGGCGGCCTGGGACGACGCCTTCGACACCTACGACTCGGTCATCGTCAACTCCGCGCGCTCCGAAGGCGACCTGTCGCTGAACGGGCTGAGCGTCGTCGACGCCAAGGCCGCCGTCACCGCGTGGCTGGCCGAGCGCGGCATCGGCGAGGGCACCGTCAACTACCGTCTGCGTGACTGGCTGTTCAGCCGCCAGCGGTACTGGGGCGAGCCCTTCCCGATCGTCTACGACGAGGACGGCGTGATGCACGCGCTGCCCGAGTCGATGCTGCCGGTCGAGGTCCCCGAGGTCGACGACTACTCGCCGCGCACCTACGACCCGTTCGACTCGGACTCCTCGCCGGAGACCCCGCTGTCGCGCAACGAGGGCTGGGTCAACGTCGAGCTGGACCTGGGCGACGGCGTCAGGAAGTACCGCCGCGAGACCAACACCATGCCCAACTGGGCGGGTTCGTGCTGGTACGACCTGCGCTACGTCGACCCGACCAACACCGAGGCCGTCGCCGACCCGGCCAACGAGCGCTACTGGCTGGGCCCCACCGCGGCCAAGCCGGCCGGCGGCGCCGACCTGTACGTCGGCGGCGCCGAGCACGCCGTGCTGCACCTGCTGTACGCGCGCTTCTGGCACAAGGTGCTGCACGACCTGGGCCATGTCTCCTCCGTCGAGCCGTTCCACAAGCTGTTCAACCAGGGCATGATCACCGCGGACGTCTACCGCGACGAGCGCGGCTTCCCGGTGCCCGCCGCCGAGATCGAGGAGCGCGACGGCGCGTACTTCTGGCAGGGCGAGCCGGTCAAGCGCGAGGCCGGCAAGATGGGCAAGTCCCTGAAGAACGCCGTCGCCCCCGACGACATCGCCGACGAGTACGGTGCGGACACCCTGCGCCTGTACGAGATGTCCATGGGCCCGCTGGACGTCTCCCGCCCCTGGGACACCCGTGCCGTCGTCGGCTCGTACCGCTTCCTGCAGCGGCTGTGGCGCAACGTCGTCTCGGAGAGCACCGGCGAACTGGTCGTCACCGAGGAGCAGCCGGACGAGGCGACCCTGCGCGCCCTGCACAAGGCGATCGACGGCATCCGCGGCGACATGGCCGGGCTGCGCTTCAACACGGCCGTCGCCAAGGCGATCGAGCTGAACAACTTCCTGGTCAAGCGCGGCTCCACGCCGCGGTCGGTCGCCGAGCAGCTGGTGCTGATGGTCGCGCCGCTGGCCCCGCACATCGCCGAGGAGCTGTGGCGCCGCCTGGGCCACGGCGAGTCGCTGGCGCACGCCGACTACCCGGTCGCCGACCCGGCGTACGTGGTCGACGAGGCGGTGACCTGCGTGGTGCAGATCAAGGGCAAGGTGAAGGCCCGGCTGGAGGTCGCGCCGACCATCACCGATGCCGAGCTGGAGGCGTTGGCGCTGGCGGACCCGGCGGTGGTCGCGGCGATCGGTGACGCGACGGTGCGCAAGGTGATCGCGCGGGCGCCGAAGCTGGTGAACATCGTGACGGGCTGAGGGGTCGGCTGAGTTCTCGGCCGGGCCTGCGGTCGGGACCGGCTTGACCGGGCGGGTGTCCTTCGGGGCGCCCGCCCGGTGCGTTTGCGCGGTGGTGCGCGGCGGTGTCCTGTGGTGCGGTGGTGGTGCGCGGCGGTGTGCTGCGGTGCTGCGGTGCGGTGGTGCCACCGGTGCGTACCGGGCCCTCGGGGAGATCCCGGATCTGTCCCTGATCTCCGCCCGTCGGGCCCGTTCGGACCGTTTCCGGGCCGGGTGCGGCGGCTACGGTGGAACCCTCGGCAGTTCGGCCCGCGTTGGGCCCGGTGGGGGCCGACCCGGTAGCGGAAGGTGACGCGCGATGGACGTGTTCGGCGTGATGATCGGCTTGGTCCTGCTCTTCGGGATCGCGGTGCTCGTCCTGGCCGTGCGAGGCACGGTCAAGGCGGCCAAGGCCGTCGCCGCGAAGGTCGAGAAGCACGAGGCCAATGCCCGGCGCGCCGTCGAGACCGCCACCCTCAAGGCGAAGACGTACACCAAGGTCGGCCCGCCCGCGCAGATCGCCACCGTCCGGCTCAAGCTGCGGACCTCCCTGGACGGCACCCGGCAGGTGCTGGAGAGCGGGCTGCCGCAGGACGGCCAGCTCGGCGAGACCCTCGCACTGCTGACCCGGCTCGACGCCCACGCGGCGGAGCTGGACGGCGAGCTGCGGATGCTGGAGCGCGAGCCGGACACCGCGCGGATCGCGGCCAAGCTGCCGGAGCTGCGGGAGCGGGCGGAGCGGATCGTCCATTCGGCGGAGACCATGCGGTGGGCGGCGCAGGACCGGATGCACCGGTTCGCGGACGACGAGCTGAGCCGGCTGAGCCAGGAGTGCGAGAGCGAGGCGGGGGCGCTGCGGCATTGGGACACCGCGGGGGGCGGCTCCGCTGGTGCTGCGCCCGGGGCTTCGTCCGGTGCCGGTGCCGGCGCCGGTGCTGGTGGTGCCGGTGCGGCCCGGGTCGGGTTGACGGACGGGAAGGGGCGGCCGAGCGCGGAGGAGCTGCTCGGGCTGGCCGATCCGCTGGTGAAGCTGGCGCAGCGGCTGCGGAAGCCGTCGGCGGGGACCTCGGCAGGCCCCTCGGCTGGCTGATTTCCCGGCTCCTTCCGGTGCGTCCGGGAGTGCGCTGTCCTCCCGGACGAACGGGGAGTAACCTCCGGCTCATGGCCTCCGACCTCGCTCTTGTCACCGATTCCACGGCCTATCTGCCGCAGGAGAGCCTCGACCGGCACGGGATCACGGTGGTCCCGCTGAGCGTCGCGGTCGGTGACTCGGTCCTCAGCGAGGGCGTGGAGATCTCCCCGAAGGACGTCGCCGAGGCGCTGCGCGCCAAACAGCGGGTGACCACCTCCCGGCCCAACCCGGAGGCCTTCGCCGCCACCTACCGGGCGGCCGCTGAGGCCGGGGCGAAGGGGATCGTCTCGGTGCACATCTCCGGCGAGCTCTCCGGCACGGTCGAGGCCGCCCGGCTGGCGGCCGCCGAGGCGCCCGTACCCGTGCGGGTGGTGGACAGCCGGCTGGTCGGCATGGCCCTCGGGTACGGGGTGCTGGCGGCCGCCGAGGCGATCGCGGCCGGGCAGGGCCTGGCGGAGGCGGCCGGGGCGGCGGAGCGGCGGGCGGCCAAAACCAGCGGGTTCTTCTACGTGGACACCTTGGAGCACCTGCGCCGGGGCGGGCGGATCGGGGCGGCGCGGGCGCTGCTCGGGTCGGCGCTGGCGGTCAAGCCGCTGCTGCACCTGGACGGGGGGCGGATCGAACCGCTGGAGAAGGTGCGGACGGCCTCGCGGGCGATCGCCCGGCTGGAGGAGATCGCGGTCGAGCGGTCGGGGGAGGGTGCGGTGGACATCGCCGTGCACCATCTGGCGGCCGAGGACCGGGCCGAGCCGCTCGCGGAGCGGCTGCGGGCGCGGGTGCCGGGGCTCCGGGAGCTGTACGTGGGCGAGGTGGGGGCGGTGATCGGCGCGCACGTCGGGCCGGGTCTGCTCGCGGTGGTGGTCGCGCCGCGCTGAGGCGGCGGTTCGGTCAACTTTCGCAGGTTCCTCTCACTCGTGTGAGTGACGTTTTTTATCCACAACCCCTGGGTTATCCACAGGGTTTCGGTAATTTCCGCGGGCCGGCCGTCGGCCTCCTAACGTCCTCGCCATGACGACCTTGGGCCTGGGCGCGGCTAAGCGCCAAGCGATCAACGAGACGGTACGGCTGCGGATGGCGGCCCTGCTGCCGACGGGCGAGGAACCGACGGGCGAGGAATCGGCGGGCGGCCCCTGCACGGGTGTTCCCCCGTCCCCGGGGGCCGCTCCACCGTTGCCTGCCGAGGCGTCGCCGCCGGGAGCGGTCGACCCCGTCGGCCCTTCACCGGGTGACGGGGCGCGGCTGCGGTTCGCCACGGCGCTGGCGCTCGACCGGCGGGCGGTGGCCGGGCTGGTGATCCTGCTGCTGTTCGCGGTGGGTTACGCCGTGCAGCACTTCTGGCTGGCCAGACCGGAGGCGGTGGCCGTCCCGGCGCTCGCGGTCGCCTCGGCGCCGTCGGAGCCGGGCACGCCCTCCGCCCTCGCCCCGGCCGCCTCCGGGGCCGGGCCGCCCGAGGCCCCTGCGGGCCCGGGCACGGAGGGCGCCGTCGTGATCGACGTCGGCGGACGGGTCCACCTGCCCGGCCTGCACACCCTGCCCGGCGGCTCGCGGGTGGCCGACGCCCTGCGGGCGGCAGGCGGTCCGCTGCCGGGGACGGACACCAGGGGCCTCAACCTGGCCCGCGTGCTGACGGACGGTGAGCAGATCCTGGTCGGCGAGCAGGCACCGGCCCCCGTCCCGCTCTCCGGCGGCGCCAACGGGCCTCCCGGGGCCGGCACGCCCCGGCCACCCGTCAGCCTCAACCGCGCCACCCTTGAACAGCTCGACGCCCTCCCGGGCGTCGGCCCGACCCTCGCCCAGCGCATCCTCGCCTACCGCACCTCGCACGGCTCGTTCCGCACGGTCGACCAGCTCCGGCAGGTCAGCGGGGTCGGCGCCCGTACGTTCGCGGAGCTCCGCCCATTGCTGACGCTCTGACGCCCTGACGCTCTGATGCCCTGACGACCGTTCCGTTCCCGATGCACGAACTCGCCGACCGCCGAAGGGAGGCACCGCCATGTCCGCCGTCACCGCAGCGCTCCCGCGCCCCCGCTCCTCGGCCGCCGACTTCCGGCTGCTGCTTCCCGCCGTCTCGGCCTGGGCGGTCACGGCGGCGCTGCTGACCCTGGAGCCCGGGTCCGAGATCCTGCTCCGCTCGCTCGCGGGCGTCGCCGTGCTCGCGGCCGTCCCGCTGCTCGTGCGACCGGGCCTCCTGCGCCGGCGCGGGGCCGCGGTGACCCTCGCCGCCGTCCTGCTCACCGGAGCGGCGGCCGCGATCGCGACCCCGCTGCACACCGCCGACCTGCACCGAGGGCCGCTGCCGGAGCTCGCCCGTGCGGCCGAGCACGCCCCGCCGCGATCCGTGGGCACGCCCGCCCCGGCGGTGGAGGTGGAGCTGACCGTCGAGGGGGACCCGAAGGTCCACACCTCCCGCGGCGGCACCACCGGCGGGCAGACCCTCCTCACCGTGGAGGCCGTGGCCGACCGCGTCACCGTCCTCCCGGACGGGCGGGCCACCCGCACCCACACCCCGGTGACCGTCATGGTCCGAGGGCCGGAGAGCGGGCCCTGGCTGCGGCTGCTCCCGTCCGAGCGGCTGGCCGCGGAGGCCGAGGTCCGACCGGCGGGGGAGGGCTACGACACCGAGTCCGCGGCGCTGCTGGCCGTCCACGGCCCGCCCCGGCAGCTCGCGCCGCCGAGCCTGCCGCAGCGGATCGCCGGGCGGCTGCGCGAGGGCCTGCGCACGGCGTCCGACGGGCTCCCCTCGGACGCGCGCGGGCTGCTCCCGGGGCTCGTGGTCGGCGACACCTCCCGACTGCCCGACGATCTGGTGGACGCCTTCCGGGCCACCGACCTGGTGCACCTGGTGGCGGTCAGCGGGGCCAACCTCGCCATCGTCCTCGGCGTGCTGCTCGGCGCACCCGGCCAGGCCGGCACCGCGGAACGGCGCGGGCTGGCCGCGGTGCTGGGACTGTCGCTGCGCACCAGCGCCCTGCTGGGCACGGCGCTGACGCTGGCCTTCGTCACCGTCTGCCGACCCGAGCCCAGCGTGTTGCGGGCGGCGGGAACGGGACTGATCGGCATGCTGGCCCTGGCCACCGGCCGCCCCCGCCAGGCCGTACCCGCGCTCGCCGGAGCCGTGCTGGTCCTCGTCCTGCTGGACCCGTTCCTGGCCCGCTCCTACGGCTTCCTGCTCTCGGTGCTCGCCACCGCGGGGCTGCTCGTCCTCGGGCCGCACTGGGCCGAAGCCCTGCGGGCCCGACGCTGGCCGCACCACCTGGCGGGCGCACTGGCGGCGACGGCGGCTGCGCAGGCGCTGTGCGCGCCGGTGACGGTGGTGCTGTCCGGACACATCAGCCTCGTGGCGATCCCGTGCAACCTGCTGGCCGAACTGGCGGTGGCCCCGGCGACGTTGCTCGGCTTCGGGGTGCTCGTCCTGCAGCCGTTCCTCCCGTCCCTGGCCCGCCTGCTCGCCGAACCGGCCGGAGTGCCGGCCGGCTGGCTCGCCTTCGTGGCGCGCCGCGGAGCCGAGCTGCCGGGCGGCCAACTCTCCTGGCCGGGTGGCTGGTTCGGGACGGTGACGGTCGCCCTCGCCACCCTGGCCGTCTGCTGGGCGGCGCCCTCCCTGCTGCCCCGGCGGACGGAGCCCGGCCGGCGGGCCCGTTCCCGGCGCCGCTGGGCCCGGGCGCTGGTGACGGGTGCCCTGCTGGTGGTGCTGCTGGCTGTGTTGCTGCGCCCGCCGCAGCTCGCCCGGATCGCCACCGGCTGGCCGCCGCCGGGGTGGCGGCTGGCGATGTGCGATGTCGGGCAGGGAGACATGTTGGCCCTTCGAGCCGATGCGTCGGACAGCGCGGTGGTGATCGACACGGGGCCGGACTCGAACGCCGCCGATCGGTGCCTGCGTGACCTCGGCATCACGACGGTGCCGCTTCTGCTGCTGACGCACTTCCATGCCGACCATGTCGAGGGGGTGCCGGGGGTGTTGCGGGGTCGTGCGGTCGGTGCGGTCGAGGGCACGGTACTGGACGATCCGCCGGGAGAGGTGGCCCGGGTGGCCGACTGGGTGGCCGGGGCCGGGGTGCCGTTGCTGCGGGCGGGTCGTGGTGAACGGCGGTCGGCGGGTGCCGGGTTGGCCTGGGACGTGGTGTGGCCCGATCCCGTGGCGGCCGTGGAGGCGCCCGGCGCGAACAACGCGAGTGTGGCGCTGCTGGTGTCGCTGGCCGGTGGTCTGCGGATGGCGCTGCTCGGTGACCTCGAACCACCTGCCCAGTCAGCCCTGTTGGGCCGCTTGGGCCGGGTCGACGTCCTGAAGGTGGCGCACCACGGCTCGGCGCACCAGGACTGGGACTTGACCGCGGCGCTGCGGCCGCGGCTGGCCCTGATCTCCTGCGGTGAGGGCAACGCGTACGGTCACCCGTCCCCGCGCACGGTCGAGCGGCTGCGCGCGCTGGGCGCCACCGTCCTGCGTACCGACCGCGCGGGCGACATCGCCGTGACCGGTGACTCCCCGTCCACCCTCGCTGTCGCCGTTCACCCCCAGCCCTCCCACGGCGCCCACTCTGCTCGCTCCGGTCGCCAGGCCCACTCCACTGCCAAGCCCCGGGCTCCGCCCCTGTGACCCCCGCTCTTCTCCTCCCTCCACCAGGTGGGGCAGGGAAGCGGTGGGGGAGGTGGAGGGAGGGGTGGGGGGCGGGGGCCCGGGGAAACGATTGCGGCGCGCTCCGGGCGGGCCCGGAGCGCGCCGCGAACAAGCGTCGCGGCCGGGTGGGGGCGAGGTGGAACATGTCGCGCCGTCCGACCGTCTCGTCGGAGTGTGGCCGAGCGGCCGTACGCCAGGCGCGTACGGCCGCTCGGGTCGGTTCTGCGGTCAGCGGGTCGACGGGGCTGCGGTCGACCGGCCCACCGATCCACCGGCCCACCAGGTCACCGGACCGCCGATCCACCGGGCGTCAGCGGGTGGGCAGCACCCGGGTGTGCTCCTCGCGGACGGCCTGGAGCGCGTTGGGCTTGAGGCCGAGGAGCTTCAGGATGGTCGGCGCGATCTGCTTGGTCTCGACCTTCTCGTCCTGGCGGACGCCGCCCGGGGTGGCGGCGCCGGAGACGACCAGCGGCACGTTCAGGTCGTCAGCGTGGGCACCGCCGTGCTCGGCGATCTTGCTGCCGCCGGTGTAGACGACGCCGTACTGCGCGATGCCGAAGACGTCCGGCACGCGGGCGTCGCCCGGCGTGACGTGGAAGTAGTCGGCGGCCTCCTCGCCGGCGTAGATCTTCTCGACGCCACTGTGGGTGAAGGGGCGGGCCTTGCCGTTGATGTCGACGCCGGTGCCGCTCTGCGCCAGCAGGTAGTTCTTGGCGAACTCGGTGGCGGCCGGGGAGCGGTCGTTCAGCCAGAGCAGCACGCCGTCGTCGTCGACCGCGTGGGCGACCAGGTCGCCGGCGCCCGGGTGGGTGGCCCTCCAGGCGGCGTTGAGGCCGTCCAGCAGCGGGCCGTCGTCGATCCGGTTGAGCGCGGTCGGGTCGATCGGGGACTGGCCGTGCTTGGCCGAGAGGATCACGGTGGTGGAGCCGTCCAGGTGCTGCTTGCGCAGCTCCTCGGTCAGCGCGCCGAGCTGCTGGTCGACGAACTCCAGGTTCTTCTCGACCAGCGGGCCGGGCACGCCCTTGCTGACGTAGCCGCCCTGGAGGCCCTGGGAGCTCTTGAGCTTCTGCGCGGTGGAGACCGACTGGAAGTTCAGGCCGAACACCGCCGGGGTGCCGACCTGCTCCGAACGGCTGTGGTCGTAGCCGTCGATCTCGTTGAGGACGGCCTGCACCTTGTACGAGTCGTACTGCTCGGTGGCCTTGTTGTCCTTGGTCCAGTCGCCGTTGTACCCGGTCGCGTTGCTGTTGATCTCCGGGGTGAAGAGGTCCTGGATGCCCTCGCCCGAGGGGCCGTTGAGGATGTCGTAGGCGGCGTGTTTGTCCGACCACGCCGTGCGCAGACCGGCCTGGCGGGCCACCTCGAAGACGGTGTTCACCTGGAGGTAGGAGTGCGGATAGACCGGCTTGCACGTGTGCGGGTCGACCGGCAGCTTGGCCGGGTTGAGCAGGGTCCGCGGCCGGCCGGTCATCTGCAGGATGGAGCCGGGCAGGCCGGCGAGGCCCTGGCCGGCGTCGAGCGCGTCCTGGTTCTTGTCCAGGTCCTCGGTGAGGTCCACCTCGACACCGGGCTTGACGTCATTGCAGTCGGTGGTGCCGGCCGGGAGCAGCGCGGCGTTGTAGGTGTCGTCGTAGTAGACGCCGGTGGTGCCCGGGCCGCCGCCGGTCAGCTGGGCGACCATGCCGGGGAAGGAGTCCGAGGGGTTGACGGTGCTCGCGTGGGTGTACTCGACACCGCCGCGGACCAGCCGGGCCAGCGCCGACTGCGGGTGCTCGGCCACGAACCAGGCCAGGTCCGACTGGTGCAGGCCGTCGACGGAGACCAGCAGCACGTGCTTCGCGTGGGCGCCGCGGCCCTCCTCGGCGGCGGCTGCCTGGGCGACGGTGGATCCGGCCAGCACACCGGCGGCGCCGAGGGTGGCAGCCAGCCGGACATAACGACGGGTCACGGGGACTCCTGCGGAGGGGGAAGTGGCTGTGGCGGTGCCGTCCTAGGTTCAGAGGGCTCGGTATACCGGCGGCGGCGGAGACATGAACAGTGCTGAACCCCTGTGCGGAGAGATCCGGGAATTCGCCGAATCTCATCAACTGGATGCTCTGCAACGGGGATTGGTGTGCATACGCAGTCAATGGGGCGGCGGCGCGCTCCGGGTGGGGATCGGAGCGCACCGCGCAGGAGGGGCGGTGGGGTCCGCACCGGAGGGGTGGTGCCGGGGTCAGGCCTCCTCGCGCCAGCCCTCGTAGGAGGTGGCGAGGGTGTCGAGGGCGTGGAGCAGGGCGGGGGTCCAGCCGTCGGCAGGGGGGTCGAGGACGACGAGCCACTGGGCGTCCTCGGCGTCGTCCTCGCCGGCCAGGGCGTCGCGGACGATCTCCAGCTCGCCGAGGTCCGGGAGGTCGGCGCGGAGTTCCTCGGTGGCCTCGTCGGCGGCGTCGCGGTCGGGCAGGACGAGCAGCTGGCGGACGAAGGGGTCGTTGACGTCCGGGAGGTCGGTGGCGTGGTTCTCGGTCACCGGGCCATTGTCCAGGTCGGGCGGGTCGGGCGGGTCGGGCGGGTCGGGCGATCGGTCCGGGGGCCGGTCGGGTGGCCGATCGGGTGGCCGGTCGGGCGGCCGGGAGTGTCCGCGGCGCATGGGATGCTGGTAGGCGATGGCCAGGAAGAGTGCACCCGACGACCTGCTCGCCCCGCTGACCCTCGCGGTCGGCCAGGAGGAGCTGCTGCTGGACCGCGCGGTCGCCCAGGTGGTGGCCGCGGCGAAGGCGGCGGACCCGGACACCGACGTACGGGACCTGCCGCCCGGCGGGCTGCAGCCCGGCAGCCTGGCCGAGCTGACCACGCCGTCGCTGTTCGCCGAGCGCAAGGTGATCGTGGTCCGGGCCGCCCAGGACCTCTCCGCCGACTCGGTGAAGGAGGTCAAGGCGTACATCGAGGCCCCGGCCGAAGAAGTGATCATGGTGCTGGTGCACGCCGGTGGCGCCAAGGGCAAGGGCCTGCTGGACGCCGGTCGCAAGGCGGGCGGGCGCGAGGTGGCCTGCGCCAAGCTGGCCAAGGCGAGCGAGCGGCTGGCCTTCGTCAAGGGCGAGTTCCGCACGCTGGGCCGCTCTGCGACCCCGGAGGCCTGCCAGGCGCTGCTGGACGCGCTCGGCAGCGATCTGCGCGAGCTGGCGGCCGCGTGCAGCCAGCTGACCTCGGACGTCGAGGGCACGATCGACGAGACGGTGGTGGCCCGCTACTACAGCGGCCGGGCCGAGGCGACCGGCTTCGAGGTGGCCGACCTGGCCGTCACCGGCCGGGCCGCGGAGGCGCTGGAGCGGCTGCGCTGGGCGCTGGCCGTCGGGCAGCCGCCGACCGGCATCACCTACGCGCTGGCCTCCGGCGTGCGCAGCATCGGGCGGCTGGCGACCACCGGGCGGAACATGCGTCCGGCCGATCTGGCCCGCGAGTTGGGCATGCCGCCGTGGAAGGTCGACCGGGTCCGCCAGCAGATGCGCGGCTGGACCGGTGACGCGGTGGCCACCGCGCTGACCGCGATCGCCCAGGCCGACGCCGCCGTCAAGGGCGGCTCGGACGACCCGGCCTTCGCCCTGGAGCGCGCGGTGGTCGCCGTCGCCCGGGCTGCCCGGGCCGGCTCCCGCCCCGCCTACTGACGGTTCGGGGCGCTTCGCGCTACTTGCGCATGGCCCGTACGGCGTTGTCGGCGTCCGTCTGCAGCATGTTGCGGAGGTCGTCCATGGACGGCGGGGTGGCCTTCCCCTGGGTGTAGTTGGCGCTGTAGGTGATGTAGTACGTCATCCCGCCGTCGCGGATGTCCACCTCGGCGTAGATGTCGTGGTACTTGTCGGAGCCGTCGTCCTTGTACACGAAGTACGCCTCCTCGCCGATCCCCGTGATGTCGGTGATCTGGTAGCCGCGCGACCGGTAGACCTCCTTGTTGGCCGAGAGCTCGGGCGCGGGGTTCACCGCCTTGTGCAGGTCGGCGCGCATGTAGACCGAGGCGTACTCGCTGTCGCTGTCGCCGCCGATCCGCTTGAGCGACATCGAGCAGTTCATGCTGTCCAGGGCCGGGTTCCGGTCGGTGTGGTGGGACGGTGAGGTGCTGCTCGTGGTGACCGAGTACTTCTCCAGCAGCCGGGCGGGCTTCCCGGTGGCGCAGAGGTCGTCCGACAGGTGGTAGCTGCCGAGACCGCGCGGCGAGGAGTCGGTGCTGACCATGCCCGGGATGACCGTCACGGCGGTGGCCCAGCCGGCCGAGGCGAGCACCGCGCCGACGAAGGCCCAGACGGCGTTGCGGCGCAGGTTGCCCCCGGAACGGTTCCCGGAGCCGCCTCCGGCCGGTCCGCCGGTGGGAACAGCTCCGGAGAAGGCCGTAGGAGCAGCCCCGGGAGCGGCCGCCCCCGGTGCGGCGGGCAGCCCGGGCGGCGGACCGAAACCGGTCGGAGCCGACGAACCCGGCGCGGGCGCACCTGCCGAGGGCGCCCCCGGCACCCCCGGCGTCTGCTGCGGGAACCCGTACCCCGGCCGGTTCGCTCCCTGCCCAGGTCCCTGCCCCGGCGGCGGTGGAGTCGTCATGGAAGTCCCCCTCGTGACGGGCGCCCGGGGCGCTCCCCGCGCCTCGAACGCACCTCGGTCGCGCGTGACCGACCGACCATAGCGGCCGGAGCGGGAAACGCGACAGGCGCCGCAGTCGGCCTCTGGGGAAGAGACCGGCTGCGGCGCCTGTCGTACAGCTGGTGTGCACCGCACCCGCGTGGCGAACGCAGGCCGCGTGCGGTGCGAGTACCGCGCGCCTCAGGGTTCCGGGTAGAGGGCCGGGTCGTCCGAGGCGGTGGGGGTCGGAGCCCCCGGGGGCATCAGGCCTGGGCGGCCGCGTTGACGCGCTTGGTGATGGCCGACTTCTTGTTGGCGGCCTGGTTGGCGTGGATGACGCCCTTGCTCACGGCCTTGTCCAGCGCCTTGGAGGCGGCGCGGGCCAGCACGACGGCCTTCTCGGTCTCGCCGGCGGCAGCGGCCTCACGGGCCTTGCGCAGAGCGGTCTTCAGCGAGGACTTGACGGCCTTGTTGCGCAGGCGCGCCTTCTCGTTGGTCTTGTTGCGCTTGATCTGGGACTTGATGTTCGCCACGAAGGAGCCTCAGTCTGTCTAAAAGGTATTGAACGGGCTGCACCTGAAGGCCGCGGTCAAGCTGAGAGGGCATGCCGAGGCCAGGTGCAGCAGCCCACGCTACCAGGGGCCGACCGCCCGCCCCAAACCGGCAGTCTCAGCGACCCGGCGGTACAGGGTCGGGGGTGACGGGAGCGGGGCTGGCGGAGCCGGGGGCGACGGGAGCGCCGACCGCCGGGGCAACCTGGGCAGGGACCGGGGTGCCGGCCCCCCGGGCGTCGGCCGGGCCCCCGGTGTGCTGCTTGAGCCAGGTCAGGAACCGCCGTCCGAGCTTCTGGAACGGCACCTCGACCAGCCGGTACATCAGGTAGGCGGCCACGAGCGTGGCGGCCAGGAACGTCAGGGTGAAGAGGATCGCGAACCTGGTCGACGTCGGCGCCGGCGTCCCGAGGAAGAGCCACGGCATGCCGTGGAGCCAGTCCATGCCGTCGATGACCAGCCAGTGCAGCAGGTACACCGAGTAGCTGACGGTGCCCAGCCAGGTGAGCGCCTTCGGGAACCGCCGCTTCCTGAGGGCCATGCCCAGGACGAGCATGATCCAGGCCCCGGCGTAGGCGAAGGACCACGCCATCCAGCTGGTGGTCCAGGTCCGCCACAGCGCGTCCCCGTGGTTGTACATGCGCCCGCCGAGCACTCCGGCGAGGAAGACGAAGGCGCAGTAGGCGAAGGCCTGGATGCGGTCGATCTGGCCGTGCTCCGCGCGGTAGACGACGGTTCCGGCGAACATGGTCGCGAAGATCATCATCGTCTCGAACATGGCGGACCGGCTGCTGCCGAAGGCCAGCACCAACCCGAGCACGCCGAGCAGCAGGGCCCCGGTGCGGGTGAGCTGCGGGTTGCCGCTGATGGCGCAGAACAGGCCCATGGCCACCACGAGGCCGGCGGCCAGGATCAGGTTCTCGGTCGACAGGCCCTGCCTGGCCAGGTTCGCCGGGGTGAGCACCCCGCCGAGCAGGACCGCGCAGGTCGCGAAGCCCACCGCGATCGGTCCGCTCTGCCGGTGCTTGCGGAGCACGAAGAGGGCGGAGACGAAGTAGTAGAAGACCATCTCGTAGGTGAGGCTCCACATGATGCTGATGGCATTGGGCACGCCCAGCAGGTCCTGGAGCAGCAGGCCGTTGGCCCCCAGCGAGAGCAGCGGGTGTTCGAAGACCGCGCGGTCGATCATCTGGTTGTGTCCCGACGGCAGGATCACCAGCGCGGCGACGAAGCCCACGATGAGCGCCGGGTAGATCCGGAACACCCGGCCGACCCAGAACGCCTGCATGTCGCCCCGCCGTTCCAGGGAGGCGGGCACGATGTAGCCGCTGACCAGGAAGAACAGCATCACCCCGAACAGGCCGAGGTCGAAGTGGTGGGTCAGTGCCATGCCGTGCGGGATGAAGAACCGCAGTCCGAAGTGGTGCAGGGCCACCGCGAGGGCGGCGAGGCCGCGCAGCGCGTCGAGCCAGCCGAGCCGTGCCTGGGCCGATTCGGCCTTGCTGTGCCGTCTTGTCCGCGCTCCGCGGGGCGCGCGGCTCAGTTCGATGCGTCTCACGGCTGGGCAGGTTAGCTTACGGACCGTGCCCGTTACGCGTCGAGTAGCGGCTCGCCGTAGTGCTCGACCTCCGGGAACGGTCGGTAGAACCGGTGCAGCAGCTCCCGCCACCGCTGGTACTCGGCCGAGCCGCGGAACCCCTCGGTGTGGTCGGCGAGCGTCTCCCACTCCACCTGGAGCAGGAAGCGCGAGCCGCGTCCCTCGTCGAGGCAGCGGCGCAGTTCCAGGGAGCGGAAGCCCCGCTGGACGGCGATCAGCGGACGGGCCTCGGCGAAGGCGGCGAGGAACTCCTCCTCCCGGCCGGGCAGGACGTCGAGCAGCGCGCTTTCCAGGATCACGAACGGCCATCCTGCCGCCTCATGGCGTGCGGCGGAAGGCTCCGAGGTGCCCGAACGGCGTCCAGTGCCGCAGTCGTGGGAAGATGGGAGGAACTATTTCGATCGGACGAGACTGTCCGGTCCCCGGGATAGCCGGTCAGCGATGATCCGGACACCCCCGGCCCCGGACCAACGGAGAATCGGACCAAGGTGCCCGCGACCCCCAGCAATGTGCCAGAGCCCAGCCGTACCGACCCGGCGCTGATCCGCAACTTCTGCATCATCGCCCACATCGACCACGGCAAGTCGACGCTCGCAGACCGGATGCTGCAGATCACCGGCGTCGTCGACCCACGGCAGATGCGTGCCCAGTACCTCGACCGCATGGACATCGAGCGCGAGCGCGGCATCACCATCAAGTCGCAGGCGGTCCGCCTTCCGTGGGCCCCCAAGACCGGGCCGGACGCCGGGACGACGCACATCCTCAACATGATCGACACCCCGGGCCACGTGGACTTCACGTACGAGGTGTCCCGCTCCCTCGCGGCCTGCGAGGGGACCATCCTGGTGGTCGACGCGGCCCAGGGCATCGAGGCGCAGACCCTCGCCAACCTGTACCTGGCGCTGGAGAACGACCTCACGATCGTCCCGGTCCTGAACAAGATCGACCTGCCGGCCGCCCAGCCGGAGAAGTACGCGGCCGAGATCGCCCACATCATCGGCTGCGACCCCTCCGACGTGCTCCAGGTCAGTGCGAAGACCGGCCTCGGCGTCGAGGACCTGCTGGACCACATCGTCAACACCATCCCGGCCCCGGTCGGTGTGGCGGACGCCCCGGCCCGCGCGATGATCTTCGACTCGGTGTACGACTCCTACCGCGGCGTGGTCACCTACGTCCGTGTCGTGGACGGTCAGCTCACCAAGCGCGAGCGCATCGCGATGATGTCCACCGGCGCCACCCACGAGCTGCTGGAGATCGGCGTCATCTCGCCCGAGCCGAAGGTCGCCGACGGCCTCGGCGTCGGCGAGGTGGGCTACATCATCACCGGCGTGAAGGACGTCCGGCAGTCCAAGGTCGGTGACACGATCACCTCGATGCACAAGGGTGCCACCGAGCCGCTCGGCGGCTACAAGGACCCGCGTCCGATGGTGTTCTCCGGCCTGTACCCGCTGGACGGCTCGGACTACCCGCTGCTGCGCGACGCCCTGGACAAGCTGCGCCTCAACGACGCCGCCCTGGTGTACGAGCCGGAGACCTCGGTCGCGCTCGGCTTCGGCTACCGCTGCGGCTTTCTCGGCCTGCTGCACCTGGAGATCATCCGGGAGCGCCTGGAGCGCGAGTTCAACCTCGACCTGATCTCCACCGCCCCGAACGTGGTCTACCGGGTGGTGATGGAGGACGGCACCGAGCACACCGTCACCAACCCGAGCGAGTTCCCGTCCGGCAAGATCTCCGAGGTCTACGAGCCGGTCGTGCGCGGCACCATCCTGGCGCCCAACGAGTTCGTCGGCGCGATCATGGAGCTCTGCCAGTCCCGCCGCGGCAGCCTCCAGGGCATGGACTACCTGTCCGAGGACCGGGTCGAGCTGCGCTACACCCTGCCGCTGGCCGAGATCGTCTTCGACTTCTTCGACCAGTTGAAGTCCAAGACCCGCGGCTACGCCTCGCTCGACTACGAGCCCATCGGCGAGCAGAGCGCGCAGCTGGTCAAGGTGGACATCCTGCTGCACGGCGACGCGGTGGACGCCTTCTCCGCGATCGTCCACAAGGACAAGGCCTACAGCTACGGCGTGATGATGGCCGGCAAGCTGCAGAAGCTCATCCCCCGCCAGCAGTTCGAGGTGCCGATCCAGGCCGCCATCGGCTCCCGGGTGATCGCCCGTGAGACGGTCCGCGCGATCCGCAAGGACGTCCTCGCCAAGTGCTACGGCGGTGACATCTCCCGTAAGCGGAAGCTGCTGGAGAAGCAGAAGGAAGGCAAGAAGCGGATGAAGATGGTCGGCAGCGTGGAGGTCCCGCAGGAGGCCTTCATCGCCGCGCTGTCCACCGACGCCGAGACGCCGAAGGACAAGAAGTAGCGGCGAGCGGCACCAGGAGGGCCCGGGCACCCGCCCGGGCCCTTCCGCGTTCGCGCAGGACGCCGTTCGCGCAGGACGCCGTTCGCGCAGGACGCCCCGCTGGCTACTTGAGCGCGCCGAGGACGACGCTGACGATCCCGGCCTTGGCCAGCCGCCCCGCGGTGCCGGTGAGGACGGTGGGCTTCATCGAGTCGTCCGGGTGGACCAGCTGCAACAGCCCGTCCCGCCGACCGAGGCTCAGGCACTGCACGACGTACTTGAACGAGAACGGCTTCGAGGTGCGCCCGTCGAGCAGCCTGCCGACGTACTGGCCCTGCGGCAGCGCGGTGGCGCAGCCCATCCGCAGGGTGCCGACGCCGGGGACGGTGACCGCGGCGGCGTCGCCGACCACGTGGACGTCCGGGTGCGAGAGCGACCGCAGGTGGTCGTCGACCAGGGCCCGGCCGTGCTCGTCCACGGCCAGTCCGGCCTCGGCGGCCAGCGGGTGCGGCTCCATCGAGGCGGCCCACACGGTGAGGTCGGCCCCGATCGGGCCGGCGGTGGTGCGCAGCCCGTCCGGGTTGACCTCGGTGACGGTGGCGTTGTCGTGGACGGCGACGCCGAGCCGGTCGAGGACGCGCCGGATGTGGGCGCGGCCCTTGGGTGAGTAGGTGCCGCCGACCTGCCCGGCCGTGACGATCCGCACCCGCCAGCCGGGGTGGGCCTCGGCGAGTTCGGTGGCCAGTTCGATGCCGGTGGCGCCGCCGCCGACGACGGCCAGGGTGCTGGGGCGGTCGGCCTCGCGGATCAGGCGCCGCACCTCGGCGGCGCGCTCCACGGGGTGGGCGTGCTCGGCGGCGCCGGGGACGCCGTGCCAGGCGGTGCGGCTGCCGAGGGCGTAGACCAGGGTGTCGTAGCCGAGGGTGGTGCCGTCGTCCAGGACGACCTCGTGTCCGGCCGGGTCGATGTCCACGGCCCGGGCCCGGCGGTGCTCGATCCGGCGGCCGCGGGCCAGTTCGCCGATGGCGGGCCAGTCGCGGCCGCGGCCGGCCGCGGTCT
Organism: Kitasatospora sp. NPDC101155; assembly: GCF_044768305.1. NCBI lineage: Bacteria > Bacillati > Actinomycetota > Actinomycetes > Kitasatosporales > Streptomycetaceae > Kitasatospora > Kitasatospora sp. NPDC101155. Next base: position 45,315 of record NZ_JBIWPN010000013.1, read on the forward strand.
CGTGCTGGCGGATGCGGTGCAGGAGCCGCTCCTCGGGGGCGACCAGGGTGACGGTGTGGTGCCGTCCGGCGCCCTTGGCCGCGCTGAGTCCGGCGTACCCGGCGCCCAGTACGACGATCCGCTTGCCAGTGCTGGTGGTGCTGCTCATCTCGTCCGCCTCCTCGCGAGGTCGCTCCGGTGGAGCGCTGTTCGGGAGGGGGACGACGCGGCCGGTCAGGATGTGACGGTGACCTGCGTCACAGGTTCGCGGGGGGGGGGGGGGGGGCAGGGGGCCGTGACCGGGCTGATCCGAGTGAGCTTCTCGGGGTTGACCACGACGTATGCCTCGGAGATCCGCCCGTCGGCCAGGGCGAAGGCGACCACGCCGGTGACGGTGCCGGTGGCCTTCTCGTACCAGAGCAGGCCCGGCTCGCCGTTGACCGTCGCGTAGCCGAGCCCGAACTCGGGGGTGAACCACTTGTCCACCAGGCCGGCCACCAGCCGGGCCACCTTGTCGGCGCCGCGCACCGGGCGGGCGGCGGCGCGGACGATGCCGCCGCCGTCGGCGTGCCAGACCACGTCCGGGTCGAGGATCTCCATCAGGCCCAGGATGTCGCCCTTGGTGCAGGCGGAGGCGAACGCCTCGACGGCCCGGCGGTGCTCGGCCGGGTCGGCGCCGTCGGAGTGCCCGCCGCCGTCCTTGACCCGGCGGCGGGCCCGGGACGCGAGTTGGCGGGTGGCGTCGGGGGTGCGGTCCAGGGAGGCGGCGATGTCCTCGAAGCCGACCGCGAACACGTCGTGCAGCACGAGGGCGGCCCGCTCGGCCGGGCTGAGCTGCTCCAGGACGGCGAGCAGGGCGAGCGAGACGGACTCGCCGCGTTCGGCCAGCTCGGCGGGGGAGTCGGGGACGCTCGCGTAGGAGACGGACGGCTCCGGCAGCCACTCGCCGTAGTAGGCCTCGCGGCGGGCCCGGGCGGAGCCGAGCTGGTCGTAGCAGAGCCGGGTGACCACGGTGGTGAGGAAGGCGCGCGGGTCGGCGACGGCGGCGCGGTCGGCGGCCTGCCAGCGCAGCCAGGCGTCCTGGAGGACGTCCTCGGCGTCGGTGAAGGAGCCGAGCAGCCGGTAGGCGACCGAGCCCAGGTAGCGGCGGTTCGTCTCGAAGGCGTCGGGGGCTGCGGGCTGGGCGGTCACGGGAGTCACGGTAGCGAACGCCGCCGCCCGCTGCGAAGGTCCGCCCTCTGGGAAGACCCGGGCGCGCGAAGGGCCGGGCGCGCGAAAGGCCGGGCGCGCGAAGGGCCGGGACGGGTGAGTCCCGTCCCGGCCCGTCACATGAGGCTGCGTCAGTCGACCTCGGCCACGGCCTCCGCGAACTGCGCCTGGTACAGCCGGGCGTACGCGCCGCCGCCGGCGATCAGCTCGTCGTGCGAGCCCTGCTCCACGATCGAGCCGTTCTCCATCACCAGGATCACGTCGGCGTCCCGGATGGTGGAGAGCCGGTGGGCGATCACGAAGCTGGTGCGGCCGGTGCGCAGCCGGGCCATGGCCCGCTGGATCAGCACCTCGGTACGGGTGTCGACCGAGCTGGTCGCCTCGTCCAGGACCAGGATGGACGGCTGGGCGAGGAACGCCCGGGCGATGGTGATCAGCTGCTTCTCGCCCGCGCTGACGCCGGTGCCCTCGTCGTCGAGGACGGTGTCGTAGCCGTCCGGCAGGGTGCGGACGAAGCGGTCGACGTGGGCGGCCCTGGCGGCCTCGACGACCTGCTCGCGGGTGGCGCCCTGGGCGCCGTAGGCGATGTTGTCGGAGATGGTGCCGCCGAACAGCCAGGTGTCCTGGAGCACCATGCCGATGCCCGAGCGCAGGTCCTCGCGGGACATCGCGGCGATGTCCACCCCGTCCAGAGTGATCCGCCCGCCGCTGACCTCGTAGAACCGCATCAGCAGGTTGACCATGGTGGTCTTGCCGGCGCCGGTGGGGCCGACGATGGCCACGGTCTGGCCGGGCTCGACCTTGAGCGAGAGGTCCTCGATGAGCGGCTTGTCCGGGTCGTAGCGGAAGGACACGTCCTGGAAGACGACCCGGCCGCGGACCGCGTCCGGCTTCTCGGGCATGGCCGGCTCGGGGCTCTGCTCGGGGGCGTCCAGCAGCTCGAAGACGCGCTCGGCGGAGGCGACCCCGGACTGCACCAGGTTGGCCATGCTGGCGACCTGGGTGAGCGGCTGGCTGAACTGCCGGGAGTACTGGATGAAGGCCTGCACGTCGCCGATGGACAGCGCGCCGCTGGCCACCCGCAGACCGCCGACGACCGCGACCAGGACGTACTGCAGGTTGCCGATCAGCATCATCGCGGGCTGGATGATCCCGGAGATGAACTGGGCCCGGAAGCTGGAGTGGAAGAGCGCCTCGTTGTGCTCGCGGAAGGTCTCGGCGGACTCGTGCTGCCGGCCGAACACCTTGACCAGGGTGTGGCCGGTGTACATCTCCTCGATGTGGGCGTTGAGTTGGCCGGTGGACTTCCACTGCTGGACGAACTGCGGCTGGGCCCGCTTGCCGACCTTGGCGGCGACGACCACCGACAGTGGCACCGAGACCAGCGCGATCACGGCGAGCAGCGGGGAGATCCAGCACATCATCGCCAGCACACCGACCACGGTGAGCAGCGAGTTGACCACCTGTCCCATGGTCTGCTGCATGGACTGGCCGATGTTGTCGATGTCGTTGGTGACCCGGCTGAGCACCTCGCCGCGCGGCTGCTTGTCGAAGTAACTCAGCGGCAGCCGGGCCAGTTTGGCCTCGACGTCCTGGCGCAGCCGGTAGCCGGCCGACTGGATCGCCTTGGTGGCCAGGCGGCCCTGGAAGATGCCGAGGGCGGCGGCGGCGACGTAGATGCCGAGCACCCAGAGCAGGATGGAGCCGATGGCGCCGAAGTCCATCCCGTGGCCGGGGGTGAAGTCGACCGCGGAGAGCAGGTCGGCGACGCCGCCCTCGCCGTGGGCGCGCAGCCCGGCGATGACATCGGTCTTGGAGGTGCCGGGCTGGAAGCGGGCGCCGACGACGCCGGCGAAGATCAGGTCGGTTGCCTTGCCGAGGATCTTGGGGCCGATGACGGCGCAGCCGATGCTGACCACGCCGAGCAGCAGGACGCCGATCAGCAGGGTGCGCTCGGGGCGCAGCAGGCCGAGCACGCGCTTGCCGGAGCCCTTGAAGTCCATGGACTTCTCGGCGCCCTGGCCGCCCATGAAGCGACCCGGTCCGGCCGGGCCGCGGCGGGCGGCGGCGGCCTGCGAGTCGCTGGGGAGTCTGTCCGCCGGCTTCCCGGCGGGCTTTCCGGGGCTGGTCACGCCGCCTCCTGCTCGGTGAGCTGGGAGAGCACGATCTCCCGGTACGTCGGGTTGTCGGCCATCAGTTCACGGTGGGTGCCGGTGCCGACGACCGCGCCCTCGTCGAGGACGATGATCCGGTCGGCGTCGCGGATGGTGGACACGCGCTGGGCGACGATCAGGACGGTGGCGTCGGCGGTCTCGTGGGCGAGGGCCTTGCGCAGCTTGGCGTCGGTGGCGTAGTCGAGCGCGGAGAAGGAGTCGTCGAAGAGGTAGACGTCGGGCTTGCGCACCAGCGCGCGGGCGATGGCCAGGCGCTGGCGCTGACCGCCGGAGACGTTGCTGCCGCCCTGGGCGATCGGGGCGTCCAGGCCCTCGGTCAGCTTCTCGACGAACTCCTTGGCCTGGGCGATCTCCAGGGCGTGCCAGAGCTCCTCGTCGGTGGCGTCGGGACGGCCGTAGCGCAGGTTGCTGGCGACGGTGCCGGAGAACAGGTACGGCTTCTGCGGGACGATGCCGACGCTCTCGGCGATCGCCTCGGGGGCGAGGTCGCGCACGTCCACGCCGTCCAGCAGGACCTGCCCGCCGGTGGCGTCGAAGAGCCGGGGGACGAGGCCGAGCAGGGTGGACTTGCCGCTGCCGGTGGAGCCGATGATGGCGGTGGTCTCGCCGGGGCGGGCGGTGAGGTCGATGCCGCGCAGCACCGAGGCCTCGGCGCCGGGGTAGCGGAAGTCGACGTCGCGCAGCTCCAGGTTGCCGCGGCGCAGCACCTCGGTGATCGGCGCGGACGGCGGGACGACGCTGGAGCTGGTGCCGAGGACCTCTTCGATGCGCTCGGCGCAGACCTCGGCGCGGGGCACCATCATGAACATGAAGGTGGCCATCATGACGCTCATCAGGATCTGCAGCAGGTAGGAGAGGAAGGCGGTCAGCGCGCCGATCTGCATGTCGTGGCTGTCGATGCGGTGGGCGCCGAACCAGAGCACCGCGACGCTGGAGAGGTTCACGACCAGCATCACGGCCGGGAACATCACGGACATCAGTCGGCCGACGTGCCGGGCGACCTGGGTGAGGTCCTCGTTGGCGGTGGCGAAGCGGGCCTGCTCGTGGTCGTCCTTGACGAAGGCGCGGATCACCCGGATGCCGGTGATCTGCTCGCGCAGCACCCGGTTCACGGTGTCGATCTTCTTCTGCATGCTGCGGAACTTGGGCCGCAGCGCGCGGACCAGCAACGTGACGACGATGCCGAGCGCGGGGATGACGGCGAGCAGCAGGCCGGACAGCGGGACGTCCTGGTTGAGCGCCATGATGATGCCGCCGACGCACATGATCGGCGCGGCCACCATCAGGGTGAAGCTCATCAGGGCCAGCATCTGGACCTGCTGGACGTCGTTGGTGGTGCGGGTGATCAGGGAGGGCGCGCCGAACTCGCCGACCTCGCGGGCGGAGAAGCTCTGCACCCGGTCGAAGACGGCGGCCCGGAGGTCCCGGCCGAAGGCCATCGCCGTGCGGGCGCCGAAGTAGACGGCGCCGATCGAGCAGAGGGCCTGGACCAGGGTGATGCCGATCATCACCGCGCCCACGCGCATGATGTAGCCGGTGTCGCCCTTGATCACGCCGCTGTCGATGATGTCGGCGTTGAGTGTCGGCAGGTAGAGCGCCGCGAGGGTGGACACCAGCTGGAGTACCACCAGCAAGGTGATCGGTCGGGAGTATGGGCGCAGGTACGCCCGGAGCAGTCTGGTCAGCACTGGCACACTCTTGTCGTCGCCGGTCGGGTTCGCACCCCAATTCTCGTTGTTCTGCGGCGTCGCACAGACGATTCGGGGGCCGTCCGGCTGAGGTTTGCCGGGCCTTTGCCAAGCCCTCCCGCGGATCCGGATGGGGGCGGGCCGTCCGCGGGCCCCGCGCCCGGGCACCGGCGCCGCGACGCCGTGCCAGCTGGATCCGCCCCCTTACGGAATGACCGATTTCCCCCTAGGCTGCTGACTACGCCCTTGTTACTGACCGGTACCGCTCAGGTGAACCGGGGCCCGGCGACCGCCCCCACGGGCGCCGCAATCCCTCAGACGGCCACCCGCCCCCGGAGGTCCTCGTTGAGTTCCGCGCAGTCCCTGATCGACTCCGGCAGTGCCGACATCGTCGCCGGGCGTCCCGCCTCCGTCGCCCACCTGTTCCTGGAGCGCGTCGCCGCCACTCCGAACGGCGAGGCCTACCGCTACCCCGCCCCGGTGGACGAGCACGCCGCGGACGGCGCCCCGGGCGCCGAGCAGTGGCGCTCGCTCACCTGGGCGCAGACCGCCGTACGGGTCAAGGCGGTGGCGGCCGGCCTGATGGCGCTCGGCATCCAGGCGGAGGACCGGGTCGCGCTGGCCTCCTCCACCCGGCTCGACTGGATCATCGCCGACCTCGGGGCCATGTGCGCGGGCGCCGCCATCACCACGGTCTACCCCAGCACCAACGCCGACGAGACCGCCTTCATCCTCTCCAACTCCGGCTCCAAGGCGCTGTTCGCCGAGAACGCCGCCCAGCTGGCCAAGGCCGTCGAGCAGATCGAGCACCTGCCCGAGCTGCGCACCGTCATCCTCTTCGACGCCCCCGAGGAGACCCCCGCGACGGCCGGGCTGGAACTGCTCACCCTCGCCGAGCTGGAACAGCGCGGCGCGAAGTACCTGGAGCAGCACCCGGACGCGATCGAGAAGGCCGTGGCCGCGCTCGACAAGGAGCAGCTGGCCACCCTCATCTACACCTCCGGCACCACCGGCCGCCCCAAGGGCGTGCGCCTGGTGCACGACTGCTGGGCGTACGAGGGCCGGGCGCAGGAGGCCAGCGGGCTGCTGCGCTCCGACGACGTCCAGTTCATGTGGCTGCCGCTGTCGCACGTGTTCGGCAAGACGCTGATCTCGGGGCAGATCGCCACCGGCCACGTGATGGCGGTGGACGGCCGCGTCGACCGGATCATCCACAACCTGCCGGTCATCCGGCCGACCGTGATGGCCTCCGCGCCGCGCATCTTCGAGAAGGTCTACAACGGCATCGCCGGCCGGGCCCGGGCCGAGGGCGGCGCCAAGTACAAGATCTTCATGTGGGCCGCCAAGGTCGCCCGCGAGCACGCCCGGGCGGTCCAGGCGAGCCGGGTCGCCACCGGCGCCGGCAGCGCCCCGCTGGCCCTGCGGGTGCAGCACTCGCTGGCCGACAAGCTGGTGTACGCCAAGATCCGGGCGGCCTTCGGCGGCCGGCTGCGCGGGGCCGTCTCCGGCAGTGCGGCGCTCGCCCCCGAGATCGGCTACTTCTTCCTCGGCGCCGGGGTGCCGATCCTGGAGGGCTACGGCCTCTCCGAGACCAGCGCCGGCTCCTGCGTCAACCGCGAGGAGGACGTGCGGATCGGCACGGTGGGCCGCGCGCTGCCCGGCACCGAGGTGCGGATCGCCGAGGACGGCGAGATCCTGCTGCGCGGCCCCGGCGTGATGCGCGGCTACCACAACCTGCCGGACAAGACCGCCGAGGTGCTGGAGCCGGACGGCTGGTTCCACACCGAGGACATCGGCGAGCTGAGCGCCGACGGCTTCCTGCGGATCACCGACCGCAAGAAGGACCTGTTCAAGACCTCCGGCGGCAAGTACGTGGCGCCCAGCGAGGTCGAGGGCAAGTTCAAGGCGGTCTGCCCGTTCGTCAGCAACATCCTGGTGATCGGCAACGGCCGCAACTTCTGCACCGCGCTGATCGGCCTGGACGAGTCGGTGCTGATGCCGTGGGCCGCCGAGCACGGCCTGGCCGGCCGGACCTACGCCGAGCTGGCCGGGGAGCCGGCCGTGCGCCAGCTGATCGAGGGCTTCGTGAAGCGGGTCAACGCCGACCTCCAGCGCTGGCAGACGATCAAGAAGTTCCACCTGCTGCCGCGCGACCTCGACATCGAGCACGGCGAGCTCACCCCGAGCCTGAAGATCAAGCGCCCGGTGGTCGAGCAGACCTACGCCGACGCGGTGGCCGCGATGTACGCGGGCGCCAACGAGGCCTGAGCCCGGCTCCCGTACGGTCCGCGCGGGGTTCGCGGGCCGTACGGGACAATGGGGTCATGCCCTCCGCACTCCCCGACGGCGAACCGGTGCCGTCCGACGGTTCCCTGCCCGCGCACGCCCTCACCGGACTGGGGCAACGGCCGTTCGGCTTCTACCTGCACGTGCCGTACTGCGCCAGCCGCTGCGGCTACTGCGACTTCAACACCTACACGGCCACCGAGCTGCGTTCCTCGGGGGCGGTCGCCTCGCAGGAGACCTACGCCGACAACGTGGTCGCCGAGATCCGGCTGGCCCGGAAGGTGCTGGGGGACACGGACCTCCCGGTGCGCACCGTCTTCCTCGGCGGCGGCACCCCCACCCTGCTGCCGGCCCGCGACCTGGTGAAGATGCTCGCCGCGCTGCGCGAGGAGTTCGGGCTCGCCCCGGACGCCGAGGTCACCACCGAGGCCAACCCGGAGTCCGTCGATCCGGCGTACCTGGCCGAGCTGCGCGAGGGCGGCTACAACCGGATCTCCTTCGGCATGCAGAGCGCCCGCCCGCACGTCCTCCGGCTGCTCGACCGCCACCACACCCCGGGCCGCCCCGAGGCCTGCGTGGCCGAGGCCCGCGAGGCCGGCTTCGAGCACGTCAACCTCGACCTGATCTACGGCACCCCCGGCGAGTCCGACGACGACTGGCGGGCCTCCCTGGACGCGGCGATCGGCGCCGGACCGGACCACGTCTCCGCGTACTCCCTGATCGTCGAGGACGGCACCCGGCTGGCCGCCCGGGTCAAGCGCGGCGAACTGCCGATGATCGACGACGACGTGCACGCCGACCGCTACCTCATCGCCGAGCAGGCGCTCAGCGCGGCCGGCTACTCCTGGTACGAGGTCTCCAACTGGGCCACCACCCCCGAGGGCCGCTGCCGTCACAACGAGCTCTACTGGACCGGCGCCGACTGGTGGGGCGCGGGCCCCGGCGCCCACAGCCACGTCGGCGGCGTCCGCTGGTGGAACGCCAAGCACCCCGCCGCCTACGCCCAGTCCCTCACCGAGGGCCGCACCCCGGCGCTGGGCCGCGAACTCCTGTCGGATGAGGACCGCCGGGTCGAACGCATCCTGCTGGAACTGCGCCTGGTCGACGGCGTCCCGCTCGACCTGCTGACCGACACCGGCCGCAAGGCCGCCGCCAAGGCCCTCGCGGACGGCCTCCTCGCCCCCGAGTCGTACGAGGCGGGCCGCGCCGCCCTCACCCTCCGGGGGCGGCTGCTGGCGGACGCGGTCGTGCGTGACCTGGTGGACTGACATTCGTTAACGTGGGTGTCAGCCGTCGGAGGGAGCGTGCGATGACCGCCATCGATGATCGGATGACCGGGATCTTCGAGAACCTGGAGGTGCCGGAAGGCATCAAGGCCGAGCTCATCAGGGGGGAAATCGTGATGATGGCGGGACCTGACATGGTCCACAACCTCATCGTCCTCGCGATTCAGCAGCAGCTTCCGTCCGGTCGCTGGCGTCCACTCACCACCCAGGACCTGGGGATTCCCGGTCAGGCCAGCGAACCCCAGCCCGACCTGGTCGTCTTCGAACGCGGGTCGGTCGAGGAGCACGGACGACTACTGCCGTCGCCCGCCGTCACCCTGGTGGTCGAGGTGGTTTCGAAGACCAGTGTCGATCGTGACTACCGGACCAAGCGGGAGCTCTACGCCGAGGGCACCATCCCCGCGTATCTGATCGTCGACCCGATCAAGGGAGTGTGCGTGCTGCTGACCGAGTTGGGTCAGGCTCCCGGGTCCGGGCTCCCGAGGTACATGTCCGAGCGGACCAGTAAGTTCGGCGAGCCTGTCCCCATCGACCTGCTCGATATCGATCTGGACACCACGGACTTTCAGAAGTACGTCTGACCCACCTCACTCCGGCAGGGTCACGAAGTCGATCAGCTCCTCGACCCGTCCGAGCAGTTCGGGCTCCAGGTCCTTGTAGCTGTTGACCTTCGACAGGATGTGCTTCCAGGCAGCCGGGGTGTCCACCGGCCAGCCGAGGCGGCGGCAGGTGCCCTCCTTCCAGTCCTCGCCGCGGGGGACGGCGGGCCAGGCGGGGATGCCGACGCTGGACGGCTTCACGGCCTGCCAGACGTCGATGTAGGGGTGACCGACGACCAGTACCGAGTCGCCGGTGACCTGGGCGGCGATGCGGTGTTCCTTGGTGCCGGGGAGCAGGTGGTCGACCAGGACGCCGAGGCGGCGGCCGGGGCCGGGGGCGAAGTCGGCGACGATCGCCGGGAGGTCGTCGATGCCCCGGAGGTATTCGACGACGACGCCCTCGATGCGCAGGTCGTCACCCCAGACGCGTTCGACCAGTTCGGCGTCGTGCCGGCCCTCGACGTAGATGCGGGACTCGCGGGCGACCCGGGCGCGGGTGCCGGGGACGGCGACCGAGCCGGAGGCGGTGCGGCCGGGCGTGCGGGGCGCTGCCGGGCCGGTGGGGCGGACCAGGGTGACGACCTTGCCCTCCAGCAGGAAGCCGCGTGGGACCAGGGGGAAGACCCGGTGCTTGCCGAAGCGGTCCTCCAGGGTGACGGTGAACCCCTCGGCGGTCTTCTCGCAGCGCACCACCGCCCCGCAGAAGCCGGTGGCGGCCTCCTCGACCACCAGGTCCCGTTCGGCGGGCACCTCCGGTGCGGGGGTCTGCTTCTTCCACGGCGGGGTGAGGTCCGGTCCGTACTGGCGGCTGCGCATACGGGTGATCATAGGGATGGCGGACGGACCGTCAGAGGCCCGGCGCGCCCCGGACCGGGAACCAGCGGCTCAGGTCCTTCTCCAGCCGCGGGTCGTTCGCCGCGTAATGCCCCTTGTCCAGCCACTCGTTCACCTGCCCCTCGTCCGCTCGGTCCCCGGCCGTGATGCGCGAGACGGGTGCTGGGATGATCACCGCATGCGCTACTTCCGCTCCCGCGTCGTTCGGGCCGGGATCCGGCTTCTTCTCGTGGTCTCCGGAGCGGCCTTCGGCCTCGCGCAGGACAACTGGCCGCGGTACACCGGCGCTGCCATGGTCGCCCTCGGGGTTGTCTTCGTGCTGCACGTCGTGTCGGAGCTGGAAGGCACCGGGGCCCCCGGGACGGCCGACGCAGCGGACACCACCGCGCCGGCCGTCGTGGCGGCCACGCCGACCGGGGCCGCCCACGGTGGGGTGCCGGAGCGGGACGAGCCGACGGACGGCCAGGACCTGGAGCTGTGCGACTTCTGCGGCCGGGCAGAGTCCAGGACGGAGGCGCGTTGGGGCACCGACCTGCCCGAGGGGTGGCTGGCCCTGGAGATCGACCGCCGGTCCGCCGAGGTGCTCTACCGGACGTACTGCTCCGAGGAGCACATGCGCCTGGATCTCGCGGGCCCGCTTCCCGCACCGGAACCTTTCCGGGGTGAGCCGTGGGACGAGGTCCCGCGAACGGCCAGGCACCGGCTGACCGATCTGGCCTGGGCCCTGGGGCTGCTCCTGCTGAGCGGTTTCCTGCTGCTCGGGTGCGGGCTGGCGCTCCGGTTCCTCATCGGACTGCTGTAGCGGACGGCCTGCCGGGCCGCCAGGTGAGTTCACTCCTCCATGCCCGGAGCACCCCAGAGGGGAAACCAGCGGGACAGGTCAGGCTCGATACGAAGATCGTTCTTGAGCATGTTGGAGATCTCGATCTCCAGGGCGTTGTTCCGCTTCTCCTGCCCACGCTGTTTGCACACCGGGTAGAAGGTGCCGCGCTTGTAGAGGTAGACCAGGGCCAGCGACTGCCCCTCGCCGTTGCGGAAGCAGACCAGCGAGCAGAGCAGCTGCGGACCGAAGCCGTTCGCCTCCAGTTCGCTGTTGACCGCGTGCAGGTCGTTCACCAGCTCCGGCAGCTCCTCGGGCTGGTGCCGGGCGAGCAGCCAGGAGTAGCCGTAGCCGTCCTTGGAGGCCTCCACCGGTACGCCGCCGCGCTCGGTGTCGGCGTCCAGCAGCGCCCGGACCTGCTGCTCCACCTGGACGAAGGCCGCGCCCTCGACGGCCGCGAAGCAGACCGAGCCGAGCCCGGTGGGAAGGAACCCGGCCCCGGCCTCCAGGGTGAGCGCGGCGGACGGCACGCCGAACAGCTGGTCGAGGTCGGGTTTGACGGGCTTGCTGCGGCCGAACAGGGCGTCCAGGAATCCCACGGTGGTCCTTTCCTCAACGGGAATCAGCGGCCGAGCTGCTCGGAGATCTTCGCCAGCTGCGCCAGCCGCTTCTCCAGCGTCGGGTGGGTGGAGAGCAGCTGGGAGGCAGTCTCCCGGGCGCTCAGCGCGGGGGCGAAGTAGAAGGCGTTGTATGGCTGCGACTTGCGCAGGTCCTCGGTGGGGATGGCCGCGATCTGCCCGGTCACCTTGGTCAGGGCCGAGGCCAGGGCGCTGGGCCGGCCGGTGAGCTGGGCGGCGGCCCGGTCGGCGGCCAGCTCGCGGTAGCGGGAGAGCAGCCGGGTGAGCAGGAAGCTGATCGCGTAGACGACCATGGACACCAGGGGGATGACCAGCGCCGCGATGGCCGTGTTCTGGTCGTTGTTGTTGCGCCCGCCGCCCATGAACCCGCCGTACACGGCGATCCGGGTCATCGCCCCGGCGAGCACGCCGAGGAAGCCGGCGATGGTCATCACCGCGACGTCCCGGTGGGCGACGTGCGACAGCTCGTGCGCCAGGACGCCTTCCAGCTCCTCGGGTTCGAGCCGGCGCAGCAGGCCGGTGGTGACGCAGACCACGGCGTTCTGCGGGTTGCGGCCGGTGGCGAAGGCGTTCGGCATGTCGTTGTCGGCGACCGCCACACGGGGCTTGGGCATGTCGGCCAGGGCGCAGAGCCGGTCGATGGTGCCGTGCAGCTGGGGGTACTGCTCCTCGGTCACCTCGCGGGCGCCCATCGCCCGTTCGGTGATCTTGTCGCTGAACCAGAACTGGGCCACGAACAGCCCGCCGGAGATCAGCACGATCAGCGGCCAGGCCCCGCGCAGCAGCGCGATCAGCAGGCCCGTGAAACCGACGTACAGCAGCCCGATCACGAACATCGTCGCGACCATGCGGCTGGTCAGGCCGCGATCGGGCGCGAAACGGGTGTGCTGGCCCGAGCTCGACATCTCTTGCTCCTCCGTTCGCCGTCGCTTTCGATGCTGCCACCCGGACGGCCCCACGGCACCACCCCCGCGCCGCGAGTTGCGGCGGAAGGGGCCGTGCCCCGGGACTGCGGGCAGGATCACTCCGGCCGGGCCGTTCCTGGGACAGGACCCGGGCCTTACACTGGCAGGTACGGTTTTGGCACTCGTGTGCGCAGAGTGCCAGGGCCGGGGTCCTCCCGGAGCGGCCCGCAGCATCACAGACGGACAACGTGCGAAGACGGAGGTGCGTGCCCATGGCCGGTGAGGTCCGCCAGCTGGACGACCGCAAGCTCGCCGTTCTGCGTGCCATCGTCCAGGACTACGTGGGCACCGAGGAGCCGGTCGGCTCCAAGGCCCTCGTGGAGCGCCACAACCTCGGAGTCTCCCCGGCGACCGTGCGCAACGACATGGCGGCGCTGGAGGAGGAGGGCTACATCCACCAGCCGCACACCAGCGCCGGGCGCATCCCCACCGACAAGGGCTACCGGCTGTTCGTCGACAAGCTCGCCGAGATCAAGCCGATGAGCGCCCCGGAGCGCCGGGCGATCCGGCACTTCCTGGACGGCGCCGTCGACCTGGACGACGTGGTCGCCCGCACGGTGCGGCTGCTCGCCCAGCTGACCCGGCAGGTCGCCGTGGTGCAGTACCCCTCGCTGACCCGCTCCACCGTCCGGCACATCGAGCTGGTGGCGCTGGCCCCGGCGAAGGTGATGCTGGTCCTGATCACCAACACCGGCCGGGTCGAGCAGCGGATGGTCGACTGCCCGGGCACGGTCGGCGAGACGGTCCTGGCGGACCTGCGGGCGCGGATCAACGTCCGGGCCGCCGGCCAGCGGCTGCCGGACGTCCCGGGGCTGCTGGAAGAGCTGCCGGCCACGTTCGAGCAGATCGACCGGCCGACGGTCAGTACGGTCCTGGCGACCCTGTTCGAGGCGCTGGCCGAGCAGAACGAGGAGCGCATCATGCTGGCCGGCACGGCCAACCTGACGCGTTTCGGCCACGACTTCCCGCTCACCATCCAGCCGGTGCTGGAGGCCCTGGAGGAGCAGGTCGTCCTGCTCCGCCTCCTGGGTGAGACCGGGGACGCCGGGATGACGGTCCGGATCGGGCGGGAGATTGCGTACGAAGGGCTGAATTCCACCTCGGTGGTGTCGGTCGGCTACGGTTCGGGCGACGAGAGCGTGGCCAAACTCGGTGTGATCGGTCCGACCCGGATGGACTACCCGGGCACAATGGGGGCGGTGCGGGCGGTGGCACGGTACGTGGGTCAGATCCTGGCTGAGTCGTAGCAAGCAACCGCCGTCAGAATTCTGACGGCGGTGTCCAGTCGCACTACTACAGGCGGAACAAGCGGAGCATTTGGTGGCCACGGACTACTACGCGGTACTCGGCGTCCGACGGGATGCGGGGCAGGACGAGATCAAGAAGGCGTTCCGGCGCCTGGCACGCGAACTGCACCCGGACGTCAACCCGGACCCGAAGACGCAGGAGCGGTTCAAGGAGATCAACGCCGCTTACGAGGTGCTCTCCGATCCGCAGAAGCGCCAGGTCTACGACCTCGGCGGCGATCCGCTCTCACCGGGCGGCGGCGGCGCGGGCGGCTTCGGCGCCGGCGCGGCGGGCTTCGGCTTCTCCGACATCATGGACGCCTTCTTCGGCGCCGCGGCCGGCCAGCGCGGCCCGCGCTCGCGCACCCGCCGCGGCCAGGACGCCATGATCCGGCTGGAGATCACCCTGGAGGAGGCCGCCTTCGGCACCACCAAGGAACTCCAGGTCGACACCGCCGTCACCTGCACCACCTGCAGCGGCGAGGGCGCGGCCCCCGGCACCTCCGCGCAGACCTGCGACATGTGCCGCGGCAAGGGCGAGGTCTCCCAGGTCACCCGCTCCTTCCTGGGGCAGGTCATGACCTCCCGCCCCTGCCCGCAGTGCCAGGGCTTCGGCACCGTCGTGCCGACCCCGTGCCCCGAGTGCGCCGGCGACGGCCGGGTCCGCGCCCGCCGCACCCTGACCGTCAAGATCCCGGCCGGTGTCGACAACGGCACCCGGATCCAGCTGGCCGGCGAGGGCGAGGTCGGCCCCGGTGGCGGCCCGGCCGGCGACCTGTACGTCGAGATCGCCGAGACCACCCACAGCGTCTTCCAACGGCGCGGGGACGACCTGCACTGCACCGTCACCATCCCGATGACGGCGGCCTCGCTCGGCACCCAGGTGCCGCTGCAGACCCTGGACGGGCTGGAGGAGGTCGACATCCGGCCCGGCACCCAGTCCGGCCAGTCGATCCCGCTGCACGGTCGGGGCATCACCCACCTGCGCGGGGGCGGCCGGGGCGACCTGATAGTGCACGTCGAGGTGCAGACGCCCACCAAGCTCGACCCCGAGCAGGAGGAGCTGCTGCGCCGGCTCGCCATACTGCGCGGCGAGGAGCGCCCGTCCGGCCAGTTCGCGCCGGGCCAGCAGGGCCTGTTCTCGCGCCTGAAGGACGCCTTCAACGGCCGGTAGTCGTCCGGGAAGGGGTGCCGGGGGCAGTTCCCCGGCACCCCTTTCGCGTTTCCGTTCCATTCCTGGAGGTTCCCTCTCATGACCGCGCCCGTCTTCGTCGTCGACACCGAGCGGATCGCCGCCGCCGCGCCCGGGGCGCTGGTGCGCCTGGACGGGGCGGAGGGGCGGCACGCGGCCGCGGTGAAGCGGCTGGCGGCCGGTGAGGCGGTGACCCTGGCGGACGGGCTGGGGCTCGGGGTGGACGGGACGGTCGCCGAGGTGTTCGGCAAGGACGCGATCGACGTCACGGTGACCGCCGTGCGCCGGGAGCCGGAGCCGGCGCCGCGGATCGTCGTCGTCCAGGCGCTGCCCAAGGGCGACCGCGGCGAGCTGGCCGTGGAGACCATGACCGAGGTCGGCGTGGACGTGGTGGTCCCCTGGGCGGCCTCGCGCTGCATCACCCAGTGGAAGGGCGAACGCGGAGCCAAGGCGCTCGCCAAGTGGCGGGCCACCGCCCGGGAGGCGGGCAAGCAGTCCCGCCGGCTGCGCTTCCCCGAGGTGCGCGAGCCGATGACCACCCGGCAGCTGGCCCCGCTGCTGGCGCAGGCCGCCTTCGCCGCCGTGCTGCACGAGGAGGGTGCCGAGCCGCTGGCGCACGCCGCGCTGCCCGGGGCGGGGGACATCGTGCTGGTGGTCGGCCCGGAGGGCGGGGTCTCCCCGGAGGAGCTGGCCGCCTTCGCCGAGGCGGGCGCGAAGCCGTACCGGCTGGGCCCGTCGGTGCTGCGCACCTCCACCGCAGGGGTGGCCGCCGGGGCGCTGCTGCTGGGGCGCACCGGCCGCTGGTCGTAACCCCCGCACGCCCTCGGGGACTTGCCGAAAACGGAGCGGCTCGTACCCGTACCTGCCTACGCTGGCCGGGTGACGGACTCCCTGAGCACCTCTGCGGGCGCCTATCTGCGCCATCCCCATCTGCACGGTGACCTGGTCACCTTCGTCGCCGAGGACGACGTCTGGCTGGCCCCGCTGGACGGCGGGCGGGCCTGGCGGCTGACGGCCGATCACCTGCCGGTGCACCACCCCCGGTTCTCGCCGGACGGGCGGCACATCGCCTTCTCCTCCACCCGGGACGGCGCCCCCGAGGTGCACGTGGTGCCGGTGGACGGCGGGCCGTCCCGGCGGCTGACGTACTGGGGCAACGCCGAGACCCGGGTGCAGGGCTGGACCGCCGACGGGCGTCCGATCGCCACCACCGGCGCGGGCGAGTCCGGCGTGCGGCGCTGCTGGGCACACGCGGTGCCGCTGGACGGCGGTGAGCCGGTGCGGCTGCCGTACGGGCCGGTCGGCGGGCTCGCCTTCGAGCCGGACGGGGACCGCGTGCTGCTGGTCACCGTCAACAACCGCGAGCCGGCCTGGTGGAAGCGCTACCGGGGCGGCCGGGCCGGCAAGTTGTGGCTCGGGCAGGACGAATTCAGCCGCGTGCACGAGGAGTTGGACGGGCAGCTCGACTCCCCGCTGTGGGTGGCCGGTTCCCCGCACGGCAGTCGGATCGCCTTCCTGTCCGACCACGAGGGCGTCGGCGAGCTGTGGTCCAGCCGCCCGGACGGCTCCGACCTGCGCCGCCACACCGGTGACCCGGACGGCTTCTACGCCCGCAACGCCACCACCGACGGCACCAGGGTCGTCCTCCACCGGGCCGGCGACCTCTGGCTGCTGGACGACCTGGACGGCGCCGAGCCGCGCCGCCTGGACGTCCGGCTGGCCGGTCCGCGCACCGGCCGCCGCCCCCGCCCGGTGCACACCGCGCACTGGCTGGAGTCCGTCGCCCCCGACCGCACCGGACGGGCCGGCGCGGTGGTGGTGCGCGGCAGCGTGCACTGGCTGACCCACCGGGAGGGCCCGGCCCGGGTGCTGGACGAGACCCCGGGCGTGCGCGCGCGGCTGGCCCGGGTGGTGCCGGGCGAGGACGGTGGCCAGGGCGTGCTGTGGGTGTCCGACGCCGAGGGCGAGGACGCCCTGGAGTACGCCCCCGCCGTCCACGGCACCGAGCGTCGCCGACTGGCCGCCGGGCAGCTCGGACGGGTCAACTCGCTGGTGGTCTCCCCGGACGGCAAGCAGGCCGCGCTCGGCGTGCACGACGGCCGGGTGCTGCTGGTGGCGCTGGCCGACGGCGCCGTGCACGAGCTGGAGCGCAGCACCGACGGCGAGGTCAGCGGGCTGGCGTTCAGCCCGGACTCGGCCTGGCTGGCCTGGTCCCGCCCGGTGCACCGGATGGGCCCGTACTCGCTGCGCCAGATCGTGCTGGCCGACCTGACCACCCGCACCGTCAGCGAGGTCACCCAGCAGCGGTTCGTCGACACCTCGCCCGCCTTCACCGCGGACGGCCGCTACCTGGCCTTCCTGTCGGTGCGCAACTTCGACCCGGTCTACGACGCGCACGCCTTCGACCTGTCCTTCCCGAACGGCTGCCGCCCGTACCTGATCACGCTGGCCGCCGACACACCGTCCCCGTTCGGGCCGCAGCGGGCCGGGCGGCCGCTCGGCGGGGAGGAGGACGAGCCCGGCTCGCGCAAGGCGGACGGTGAGGAGGGCGCGGCCGAGGCCGCGCCGACGACCAGGGTGGACCTGGACGGCATCGCCGACCGGATCGTCCCGTTCCCGGTCGAGGGCGGCCGGTTCGACGCGCTGCGCGCCGCCAAGGACGGGGTGCTGTGGACCAGGGCGCCGCTGCTCGGCGAACTCGGCGACGAGGCGGCCTCCCTGGACGACGAGCGGCCCCGCCCGGTGCTGGAGCGCTTCGACCTCAGGAAGCGCCGCGTCGAGCAACTGGTGCACGGCGTCGACGGGTTCGCGGTCAGCGGGGACGGCACCCGGGTGGCCGTGCTGGACGAGGACGAGCTGCGGATCGTCCCGGCCGACCACAAGGCCTCCGGCGAGGACGACGAGACCACCGTCGACCTCTCCCGGCTGCGGGTGACCGTCGACCCGGCTGCCGAGTGGCGGCAGATGTACGCCGAGAACGGCCGGCTGATGCGGGACAACTTCTGGCGCCCCGACCTCGGCGGCGTGGACTGGGCGGGGATCCTGGACCGCTACCGGCCGCTGGTCGAGCGGGTCGGCTCGCACGACGAACTGGTCGACCTGCTCTGGGAGGTGCACGGCGAACTCGGCACCTCGCACGCCTACGTCGTCCCGTACGGCCGCTACACCGAGCCCGCCCGGCGCCAGGGCCTGCTCGGCGCCGACCTGGTGAAGGACGGCGACCAGTGGCGGATCGCCCGGATCCTGCCCGGCGAGTCCTCCGACCCCAGGGCCCGTTCACCGCTGGCCGCGCCCGGCGCCGCGGTCCGCCCGGGCGACGCGGTGCTCGCCGTCAACGGCCGCCCGGTGGACCCGGTCACCGGCCCGGCCCCGTTGCTGGCCGGCACCGCCGGGCAGCCGGTCGAGCTGACCGTGACCGGCAAGGACGGCACCGACCGGCGCCACCCCGTGGTCGTCCCGCTCGCCGACGAGGCGGCGCTGCGCTACCACGACTGGGTGGCCGGGCGGCGGGCCGAGGTGCGGGAGCTGTCCGGCGGCCGGCTCGGCTACCTGCACATCCCCGACATGCAGACGGCCGGCTGGGCGCAGCTGCACCGCGACCTGACCACCGAGATGGCCAAGGAGGGCCTGATCGTGGACGTCCGGGAGAACCGCGGCGGCCACACCTCGCAGCTGGTGATAGAGAAGCTGGCCCGGCG
Organism: Kitasatospora sp. NPDC101155; assembly: GCF_044768305.1. Taxonomy (NCBI): domain Bacteria; kingdom Bacillati; phylum Actinomycetota; class Actinomycetes; order Kitasatosporales; family Streptomycetaceae; genus Kitasatospora; species Kitasatospora sp. NPDC101155. The sequence continues at coordinate 63,969 of NZ_JBIWPN010000013.1, forward strand.
GATCATCGGCTGGTACGCGATCCGGGACACCGACAGCCGGGTGCCCTACCCGATGGACGCCCCGCGCGGGCCGGTGGTCGCGCTCGCCAACGAGCTGTCCGGTTCGGACGGCGACATCGTCAACGCCGCCATCCAGGCGCTCGGGATCGGCCCGGTGGTCGGCACCCGCACCTGGGGCGGGGTGATCGGCATCGACAGCAGGTACCAGCTGGTCGACGGCACCCTGGTCACCCAGCCCAAGTACGCGATGTGGCTGGAGAACTACGGCTGGGGCCTGGAGAACCACGGCGTCGACCCGGACGTCGAGGTGCCGTTCGCCCCGCACCACTGGGCGGCAGGGGAGGACCCGCAGCTGGCCGAGGGCGTGCGGATCGCCCTCGCGGCGCTGGCCGGGACCCCGGCCCGTACGGGGCCGCCGCTGCCCTGGGCGTAGCTCGCGAGGGTTCGGCGCGGGACGTCGGTGGGGCCGACCTCCCGCGCCGGGGCCCGGGTAGGATGCGGGGCTGTCCTTGATCGGGATCTTGATCGACAGCTCACGGGGGAGCGCATGGCGCAGGGCTATCCGCCGCCGCAGTATCCGCAGAGCGGCTACGGGCAGCAGCCGCAGCCGTACGGCCAGAACCCGTACCCGCCGCACGGCCGGCCCGCCCCGCAGCCGTTCCAGTACCAGCCCCGGCCGATGTACACCCCCGATGAGGTCCCCGCACCGCCGGAGACCAGCAACTGGCGGCGCTTCCCCGCCATCCTCATCGACTGTCTGGTCGCCGTCGGCCCCGCCTTCGCCGTCGCCGACAAGGCGGGCAACCCCGGCAGGAACGGCGCCCCGGCCAGCGTGCCGTGGATCGTCGCGTTGGTGGCCACCGGCCTGGTGCTCTCCTTCGTCAACCAGGTGCTGCTCGCCCGCCGCACCGGCTTCAGCGTCGGCAAGGGCGTCATGGCGCTGCGGGTGATCCGCCCCAAGCACGTCATGCGCCCCGACACCTGGCGGCTGACCCGGCGCTGGCTGCTCGGCTTCGTCTTCCTGCTGTTCACTTGGCTGGCCGAGGAGTTCGAGGGCGCGGGGGACATCGTCGGGGTGCGGATCGTCCGCTGGAAGCACCTGCGGGAGTATCGGCAGGCGGTTGCGCGGCTCAGCTAGGCTGCGCCCGTACGGCCCGTGAAACCGTGATCCACGACGAACCCGAGGAGAAACCGATGGCCGGCGAGCCGCAGTCCGACTGCCTGTTCTGCAAGATCGTGGCGGGCGAGATCCCGGCGACCGTGGTACGCAAGACCGAGCGCACCCTCGCCTTCCGCGACATCGCCCCCAAGGCCCCCGTGCACGTCCTGGTCATCCCGCACGTCCACTACCCGAACGCCGCCGCGCTGGCCGCCGCCGAGCCGGAGATCGCCGGCGAACTGCTCGCCGAGGCGGGCGCGGTGGCCAGGGACGAGGGCCTCGCGGACTACCGGCTGATCTTCAACACCGGTGCGGGCGCCGGGCAGACGGTCTTCCACGCCCACGTCCACGTGCTGGGCGGCAAGAGCATGACCGAGAGCATGGTCTGACCTACGTGTCCCAGCGCGAACTCGTCGTCCTCGGCACCGCCAGCCAGGTGCCCACCCGGCACCGCAACCACAACGGCTACCTGCTCCGCTGGGACGGCGAGGGCCTGCTCTTCGACCCCGGCGAGGGCACCCAGCGGCAGATGCTGCACGCCGGGGTCTCGGCCACCCAGATCACCCGGATCGCCGTGACCCACTTCCACGGCGACCACTGCCTGGGCCTCGCCGGGGTGATCCAGCGGATCAACCTTGACCGCGTCCCGCACCCGGTGGACGTCTACTTCCCGGCGTCCGGTGAGGTCTACTTCGAGCGGCTGCGGCACGCCACCGCCTACCACGAGACGGCCGTGCTGCGGCCCCGGCCGATCGACGAGCCGGGCCCGCTGCCCGCCCCCGGCGCCCGCTTCGCGCTGGACGCGATCCGCCTCGACCACCCCGTGGAGTCCTTCGGCTACCGGTTGTCCGAGCCGGACGGCCGTCGCCTGGTGCCCGAACGGCTCGCCGAGCTCGGCGTCTTCGGCCCGGCGGTGGGCCGGCTGCAGCACGAGGGCGCGATCGAGGTGGACGGCCGCACCGTCACCCTGGACCAGGTCAGCGAGCCCAGGCCCGGCCAGAAGTTCGCCTTCGTGATGGACACGCGGCTCTGCGACGGTGTGTACCGGCTCGCCGAGGGCGCCGACCTGCTGGTGGTCGAGGCCACCTTCACCGACGCCGACGCCCACCTCGCCGAGGACCATGGCCACCTCACCGCCGGTCAGGCCGCCAAGGCCGCCGCCGAGGCGGGGGTGCGCACCCTGGTGCTGACCCACTTCTCCCAGCGCTACCCGGACCTCGGCCAGCACCTGGCCGACGCCCGCAAGCACTTCGACGGGGAGCTGGTGCTGGCCGCCGACCTCGCCCGGGTGCCCGTTCCGGCCCGCCGCCACCCGTGAACGGTGCGCGGTCCCGTCGGAAAAGCGGTCGCGTCGTTCCCCGATCTGCCGCAGCATCGTGCGGGTGCGGCCCCGCCGCCCGCCGCAGCGATCACGCTCGCGGCGTACCCTGGTGCCCCGGAGAGACCGAGCGGCACACGACACCACGGATGGGATGAGGCAGGCCCCAGCGCCGACCTATGAGTGACACATCGCAGACCCGTACCGACGGACAGTCGCGCCCCGAACCGGCCGACGACGGCCGCGTGAGCGCCCGGATCGTCATCCCCGAGAAGCACCCGATGGTCACCCTGCTCGGCACGGCGGATTCGCTGCTGCGCGTGATCGAGCAGGGCTTCCCCGCCGCCGACATCCACGTCCGCGGCAACGAGGTGACCGCCACCGGGGCCCGCGCCGAGGTCGCCCTCGTGCAGAAGCTCTTCAGCGAGATGATGCTGGTGCTGCGCACCGGCCAGCCCCTGACGGAGGACGCCGTGGAGCGTTCGATCGCCATGCTCCGCAGCCAGGAACAGGACCCGGACTCCCCGGCCCCGTCGCAGGTGTTCACCGCGAACATCCTGTCCAACCGTGGCCGCACGATCCGCCCCAAGACCCTCAACCAGCAGCGCTACGTCGACGCGATCGACAAGCACACCATCACCTTCGGCCTCGGCCCGGCCGGCACCGGCAAGACCTACCTGGCGATGGCCAAGGCCGTCCAGGCCCTGCAGGCCAAGGAGGTCAACCGGATCATCCTGACCCGTCCGGCGGTCGAGGCGGGCGAGCGGCTGGGCTTCCTGCCCGGCACCCTCTACGAGAAGATCGACCCGTACCTGCGCCCGCTGTACGACGCGCTGCACGACATGATCGACCCGGACTCGATCCCACGCCTGATGGCGTCCGGCACCATCGAGGTCGCGCCGCTCGCGTACATGCGCGGTCGAACCCTCAACGACGCCTTCATCATCCTCGACGAGGCCCAGAACACCTCGCCCGAGCAGATCAAGATGTTCCTCACCCGCCTCGGGTTCAACTCCCGGGTGGTGGTCACCGGCGACACCACCCAGATCGACCTCCCGAGCGGCACCCGTAGCGGTCTCAAGGTCGTCCAGGAGATCCTGGCCGACGTGCCGGACATCCACTTCTCCGTCCTCACCAGCACCGACGTGGTCCGCCACAAGCTGGTCGGCCGGATCGTGGACGCCTACGAGCGCTGGGACGCCCAGCAGGAGGCCGAGGACAACGCCCCGGTCGCCCGCAAGCCCGCCCAGCGGCGCCTCGGTAAGACGACCGCGGCGCGCGCACCCCGACAGTCCCATCGCACCGAAAGCTGAGCACACAGCCCGTCATGTCGATCGACATCGCCAACGAGTCCGGTTGGGACGCCGATGAGGAAGCCATCCTCGACGTCGCCCGCTTCGCCCTGGACAAGATGCGGATCCACCCGCAGTCCGAACTGTCCGTGATCCTGGTGGACGGTGCGGCGATGGAGGAGCTGCACATCCAGTGGATGGACCTGCCCGGCCCGACCGACGTGATGTCGTTCCCGATGGACGAGCTGCGTCCCGGCAAGGAGGGCGAGGAGCTGCCGCAGGGTCTGCTCGGCGACATCGTGCTCTGCCCCGAGGTCGCCGAGCAGCAGGGCAAGGCGGCCCCCTCCAAGCACTCGATGGACGAGGAGCTGCAACTGCTCACCGTCCACGGGGTGCTGCACGTCCTCGGCTACGACCACGAGGAGCCGGAGGAAGAGGAGGAGATGTTCGCCCTCCAGAAGCGCATCCTGGACGACTGGCGGGCGGGCCGCGGTCTCGGCGGCATCTCGCCGGCCCCCACCACCCACTGAGCGCGGAGCCCGAACCCCTGTGAGTGGTGAGAGTACGAGCTTCATCCTCGGCGCCGTGGCGCTGGTCGTGCTCGGCTGGTTGGCCGCGTGCGCCGAGGCGGGCATCTCCCGGGTCTCCCGGTTCCGGGCGGAGGAGGCGGTACGGAACGGGCGGCGCGGCTCCGCGCGGCTGCTGACCGTCGCCTCCGACCCGATCCGCTACCTCAACCTGGCGACCCTGATCCGGGTGGCCAGCGAGATGGCGGCGGCCGTCCTGGTCACCGCGGTGTGCGTGCGCAACCTCCACCCGACCTGGCAGGCCGTGCTGCTGGCCTTCGGCGTGATGGTGCTGGTGTCCTTCGTCGCGGTGGGCGTCTCGCCGCGCACGATCGGGCGCCAGCACCCGATCTCCACCACGACCGCGGCCTCCTTCGTACTGCTGCCGCTGGCCGCGGTGCTCGGCCCGATCCCGCGGCTGCTGATCCTGCTCGGCAACGCGCTGACCCCGGGCAAGGGTTACCGGGAGGGCCCGTTCGCCTCCGAGGCGGAGCTGCGGGCCCTGGTCGACCTCGCCGAGAAGGACGACCTGATCGAGGACGAGGAGCGCCGGATGGTGCACTCGGTCTTCGAGCTGGGCGACACCATCGTGCGCGAGGTGATGGTGCCGCGCACCGACCTGGTGATGATCGAGCGGCACAAGACCGTCCGCCAGGCGCTCACCCTGGCGCTGCGCTCGGGCTTCTCGCGGATCCCGGTGGTCGGCGACAACGAGGACGACGTGGTCGGCATCGTCTACCTCAAGGACCTGGTGCGCCGCACCCACATCAACCGCGAGGCGGAGGCCGAGGAGGTCGGCGCGGTGATGCGCCCGGCCGTCTTCGTGCCGGACTCCAAGCCGGCCGGCGACCTGCTGCGCGAGATGCAGCAGCGCCGCTCGCACGTCGCGATCGTGATCGACGAGTACGGCGGCACGGCCGGCCTGGTCACCATCGAGGACATCCTGGAGGAGATCGTCGGCGAGATCACCGACGAGTACGACCGGGAGATCGCGCCGATCGAGGACCTCGGCGACGGCTCGTACCGGATCACCGCCCGCCTGCTGGTGGAGGACCTGGGCGAGCTGTTCGGCATCGAGCTGGAGGACGAGGACGTCGAGACCGTCGGCGGTCTGCTGGCCAAGCACCTCGGCCGGGTGCCGATCCCCGGTTCCTCCTGCGAGATCCCGTTGCCCGAGCCGGAGGAGACCGGGCTGACCGGGATCCTGCTGACCGCCGAGTCCTCGGCGGGCCGGCGCAACCGGATCGGCTCGATGGTCGCCTCGCCCGTGCGCGGGACGGACGGAGCCGAGGACGCCGCGGGCGAGTAGCGGGTCGGGGGCCGCCGAGCGACCATGGAGGGCATGACGCACAAACTCCGGGCGGAGTACGGCCCGCAGGGGGCCGCCGGCGGGGTCAAGTCCTGGCACGTGGTGCGGGACGAGGACCTGTCGACGGCGCTCTGCGGCCGCACCATGCCCGACGACGCGGAGACGCGGCCGGAACAGGAGTGGGGTACCGGGCTGCGCTGCTGCCAGCAGTGCGGTTCGCTCTACATGCACGAGACACCGCACATGCAGGGGAGCCATCCCTACAGCTAGGCCGAGCCACTCGGCTCTCGGCGGGCTCTGGAGGTCGCCATGAAGCTGCAAGACGAACTGCCGACCGTCGACCGTCGACTCGCCATGGTGTGGCGGGTCGGGGCGGCACTCGGGGGGATCTTCCTGATCGTGTTCGGGGCCCTGGGGCTGGCTCACCACCCGGGCTTCCTGGACACCCACGGCGACCGGATCGCCGGACTGTCGACCAACGGCGCACTGAGCATCCTGTCCATCGTGGCGGGCGCGATCCTCGTGGTCGGCGCGATCATCGGCGGGAACTTCGCGTCCAACCTCAACATGGTGGTCGGTCTGCTGTTCGTCCTGTCCGGCTTCTACGGACTGACGGTGCTCGGACGGCCGGAGGCGAACATCCTCAACTTCCGGCTGTCGAACGTGCTGTTCGCGTTCATCTTCGGGGTCGTCGTGACCACCTTCGGGATGTACGGCCGGGTGAGCAGTCACCTGCCGCACGACAACCCGTTCTGGCGCAAGCGGATCGAACGCGAGGAGCCGCAGCCCTCCGGGCCGAAGACCTTCGTCAAGATCATGAACCCCAACCCGGGGCGGACCCACCCGGTCGGCCACTGAGGCTGTGTTGTTCGCCCGCTCGCCTCCGGGGGAGGCGGCTCGGGGCGGGGGATCGCCCGATCGCCTGCTCGCCCGTTCGGGGCGCGGCCTATGCTCGGCGGCATGAGTGACATCGTCGAGCTCGACCCCGAAGACAAGAAGATCATCACCCTGGCCCGCTCGGCCCGCGCCCGCAACGGCGTGGCCGAGGGGGCCGCGGTGCGTGACGAGACCGGCCGTACCTACGTGGCCGGGACGGTCGCGCTGGAGTCGCTGAAGCTGAGCGCCCTGCAGACGGCGGTGGCGATGGCGGTGGCCAGCGGCGCGAAGTCGCTGGAGGCGGCCGCCGTGGTGAGCGAGGCCGAGCAGCCGGCCGAGGCCGACCTGGCCGCCGTACGGGACCTGGGCGGGGCCGGGACGCCGGTGCTGCTGGCCGGGCCGGACGGGACGCTGCGGGTGTCGGCCGAGGCCCGCTGAGGCCCCTCGGCAGCTCGCACCGTGGGCGCTGCCCTCATGTGCTCAGCCGATAATCTCACCAGGGGAGTGAACTCGGTGAGGGGCTGGGGCATGGGGGCGTTGGCGTTCATCGCCGGACTGCTGCTGTTCGTGATGGGGATGGGCAAGTGGCAGGAGACCGACTCGCCGGCCTGGCTCTGGGGCTCGATCGGCTTCCTGGTGCTGCTGGTGGTGTTCTCGCTGATCGGGCGGGGCGACAAGAAGGGCTGAGCGCGGGGTGAGGACCGGCCCTGGACGGCGCGGCTCCGGTGATCAGGGAGAATGGAGCCCATGAATGCCCCTTCCTCCTCGTACCGCTCCGGGTTCGCGTGCTTCGTCGGCCGCCCCAACGCGGGCAAGTCGACCCTGACCAACGCCCTGGTGGGGACGAAGGTCGCGATCACCTCCGACCGCCCGCAGACCACCCGGCACACCGTGCGCGGCATCGTGCACCGCCCGGACGCCCAGCTCGTGCTGGTCGACACCCCCGGTCTGCACAAGCCGCGCACCCTGCTCGGCGAACGCCTCAACGACCTGGTCCGCACCACCTGGGCCGAGGTCGACGTGATCGGCTTCTGCCTGCCCGCCGACCAGAAGATCGGCCCCGGCGACAAGTTCATCGCCAAGGAGATCGCCGGGATCAAGAAGACCCCGAAGGTCGCCATCGTCACCAAGACCGACCTGGTCGACTCCAAGCGCCTGGCCGAGCAGCTCATCGCGGTCCACCAGCTCGGCATCGAGCTGGGCTTCGAGTGGGCCGAGATCATCCCGGTCTCCGCGGTCGGCGACAAGCAGGTCGAGCTGGCCGCCGACCTGCTCACCAAGCTGCTGCCGGAGGGCGACCAGCTCTACCCGGAGGGCGACCTCACCGACGAGCCCGAGCAGATCATGGTCGCCGAGCTGATCCGCGAGGCCGCCCTGGAGGGCGTGCGGGACGAACTGCCGCACTCGCTGGCCGTCGTGGTCGAGGAGATGCTGCCGCGCGAGGGCCGCCCGGCGGACCGCCCTCTGCTGGACATCCACGCCAACGTCTACATCGAGCGGCAGAGCCAGAAGGCGATCGTGATCGGCGCCAAGGGCTCCCGGCTCAAGCACGTCGGCAGCACCGCCCGCAAGCACATCGAGGCGCTGCTCGGCACGCCGGTCTACCTGGACCTGCACGTCAAGGTGGCCAAGGACTGGCAGCGCGACCCCAAGCAGCTGCGCAAGCTCGGCTTCTGACAGGGGAGTTCGGCGCGAACGGGAAGATCGAAGGCCCGTCCGGACGTTGTGCGTCCGGGCGGGCCTTCGCCGTTGCCGGTCCGATACGAAGCGTCAGAATGGGGACAGCGCAATGAAGTTGCACACCCACGAGTGGGGCGGCGGGGACCGGACGGCCGTGCTGGTGCACGGCATGACCTCCGACCACCGCAGCTGGCTGCGGCTCGGCCCGGAGCTGGCCGGGCGGGGCTACCGGGTGCTCGCCGTCGACCTGCGCGGGCACGGGCTGAGCCCGCGCGGCACCGGGGCGAGCCCGGCGGAGCGCTACCCGCTGGAGGCCTACGCCGAGGACCTGCTGGAGACCCTGCCGGCCGGGCCGGAGCTGGCGATCGGCCACTCGCTGGGCGGGATCGCCCTGGTCGGCGCGGTCGAGCGGCTGAAGCCGGCCCGCGCGGTGTACGTGGACCCGGGCTGGCGGCTCTGGCAGGCGGGGTTGGACCCGAAGGAGTGGGTGGCGGAGAAGCAGGTCACCCGGGAGTGGATCGTCGCGCGGAATCCGCGCTGGGAGGCCGCCGACGTCGAGGCCAAACTCGCCGGCCTGGCCCACTGGGACCCGGACACGGCGCTGGCTCTGGTCGACCAGCGGTCGGACCTGCCCGCCACCCCCGCGGTGCCCTCGCTGGTGGTGCTGGCGGACGGCAGCGTCCTGGTGGGCGCCGAGCAGGCCGGGACGCTGCGCGCCCGCGGCTTCGAGGTGCGGACCGTCCCCGGCGCCGGGCACAACCCCCACCGGGACGACCACGAGGGCTTCCTGGCCGCGCTGGACGGCTGGCTCTGAGCGGCCCTGCCGCTGGTGCTACGCCCCCTCGCGCAGCACCAGCGACACCAGCTCGCGCTGCGAGTCGGTGAGCTTGGGGTCGGCGCAGTACACCGTCCGGTTGTCGACGGTGATCTCGTAGTGGAAGCCGTCCGGCACCCCGTACGAGGGGGCGCGCAGGCCGCCCGCGACGGCCTCGCGGGCGAGCGCGTGGACGTGCGGGGCGTCCACGCGCTCGGCGGTGTCGAGCTCCGCGTGGCGGACGATTCCGGCGAGGCCGCCGGTCCGGGTCACCTGGATGCGCATGGTGTCCATGGTGCTACGCAGGGAAGGCTTTTGCGGCACTTTTCCCGGACCGTGACCTTCGGGGCCCGTTCGGCGGGTCCTTGTCGGGTCCGACAAAACCCACCGGACGAGCCCAGGGCCCGTCTCAGCCGTCGGTCAGCCCGAGCTGACCCCCACCTGCGCCCAGGCCGCCGTGACGGTGTCCGCGATCGAGGACTGGTCGGGGTAGCGGGCCTTGGCGGCGGCCACGGTGGCCCGGGCGAAGGCGGTGAAGTCGGCGTCGGTGGGCAGTCGGCGGCCGGTCAGCGCGTCGTACCAGATCCGTCCGGCGCGGTCCCAGGCCTGGCCGCCGAGCGCGGTGGCCAGCAGGTAGAACGCGTGGTTGGGGATGCCGGAGTTGATGTGCACCCCGCCGTTGTCCTCCGAGGTCTGCACGTAGTCCCGCATGTGCGCGGGCTGCGGGTCCTTGCCGAGCCGGGGGTCGTCGTAGGCGGTGCCGGGCGCCTTCATCGAGCGCAGCGCCACGCCCTGGATACCGGGGGCGAGCAGCCCGGCGCCGATCAACCAGTCGGAGTCGGCGGCGTTCTGGCGCAGCGCGTACTGCTTGACCAGCGAGCCGAAGACGTCGGAGACCGACTCGTTCAGCGCGCCGGGCTGGTCCTGGTACTCCAGGCCGGCGGTGAACTGGGTGACACCGTGGGTGAGTTCGTGGCCGATGACGTCGACACAGGCGGTGAAGTCGCCGAAGATCTCGCCGTCGCCGTCGCCGAAGACCATCCGCTGGCCGTTCCAGAAGGCGTTGTCGTAGTTCTGGCCGTAGTGCACGCTGGCGTCCAGGCGCAGCCCCTGGCCGTCGATCGAGTCGCGGCCGAAGACGTCGGAGTACAGCGCGAAGGTGTCGCCGAGGCCGTCGTAGGCGTGGTCGACGGAGGTGTCGGTGACCGGGGCCTGGCCCTCGGTGCGGACGGTGCGGCCGGGCAGCCGCTGGCTGTGGCCGGAGTCGGCGATCACCCGGTCGAGGCCCGGGGCGGCGGCGACCGGCGGGGGAGGGCTCAGGCGGGCCGCGCGGTGCGCGGTGTCGAGGGCGAGGGAGTGGACGGCGGGCTCGTGACCGGCCTCGGCGAGGCGGTCCAGGACGTACGGCGGGACGATCGCGCAGATCGGTACCGATGCGGTCATGTGGCCCAGGGTGAGGCCTCGATGACCGGTTGTCACCATCTTTGGCATGACCGGTCGGCGTCTCAAGGAGTGGAACGGGAGCCCGGATCACTTCGGGGGCGCGCGGCCCTGGGTTACGCTGGGGCATCATGCGCAACGGACTGCTTCTTCTTAGCTGCCGCGTCGAGGGCCTGTAGTCCACGGGGGCCGGCTCCCTCGCCGCGGGGAACGAGCTGTGCGCGGAAACGGCGATCCGATGACGAATCGCGAGCGGCAGCAGAGGCCGGCCAGTCGGTGTTGATCCCTCCCGACCCGCCCCGCACCACGCATCCACAGGAAGCCGAGAGTCACCTCCATGACCGAGCAGAGCTCCGCCGCGTCCGTCCCCGCCGCTCCCGCCTTCGTCGACCGGCCCACGCCGATCACCGCCGCCTCCGTGCGCCAGCGGCCCTCGGGCATGCGCCACAGGCGTTACCTGCCGTTCGGCACCGTCGACCTGGCGGACCGCAGCTGGCCGAGCAAGGTGATCACCAAGGCGCCGCGCTGGCTCTCCACCGACCTGCGGGACGGCAACCAGGCGCTGATCGACCCGATGTCCCCGGCCCGCAAGCGCAAGATGTTCGACCTGCTGGTGCGGATGGGCTACAAGGAGATCGAGGTCGGCTTCCCGTCCTCCGGCGCCACCGACCACGCCTTCGTGCGGTCGCTGATCGAGGAGGGGGCGATCCCGGAGGACGTCACCATCTCGGTGCTGACCCAGGCCCGCGAGGAGCTGATCGAGAAGACCGTGGAGTCGCTGGTCGGCGCCCCGCGGGCGACCGTTCACCTGTACAACGCGACCGCGCCGCTGTTCCGCCGGGTGGTGTTCCGCAACGACAGGGCGGCCACCAAGGCGATCGCCGTCGACGGCACCCGGCTGGTGATGGAGTACGCGGAGAAGCTGCTGGGCGACGACACCGTCTTCGGCTACCAGTACTCGCCGGAGATCTTCGTGGACACCGAGCTGGACTTCGCGCTGGAGGTCTGCGAGGCGGTGATGGACATCTGGCAGCCGGGCGAGGGCCGCGAGATCATCCTGAACCTGCCGGCCACCATCGAGCGGGCCACCCCGAACGTGCAGGCCGACCAGTTCGAGTGGATGTCGCGCAACCTGTCCCGCCGCGAGTTCGTCTGCCTGTCGGTGCACCCGCACAACGACCGGGGTACCGCCGTCGCCTCCGCCGAGCTGGCCTACATGGCGGGTGCGGACCGGATCGAGGGCTGTCTGTTCGGGCAGGGCGAGCGGACCGGCAACGTCGACCTGGTGACGCTGGGGATGAACCTGTTCTCGCAGGGCATCGACCCGCAGATCGACTTCTCCGACATCGACGAGGTGCGCCGCACCGCGGAGTACTGCAACCAGATGGAGGTGCACCCGCGCCACCCGTACGCCGGTGACCTGGTGTACACCTCCTTCTCCGGCTCGCACCAGGACGCCATCAAGAAGGGCTTCGACGCCCTGGAGGCGGACGCCAGGGCGGCCGGGGTGCCGGTGGAGGAGCACACCTGGGGCGTGCCGTACCTGCCGATCGACCCGAAGGACGTCGGCCGCACCTACGAGGCGGTCATCCGGGTCAACAGCCAGTCCGGCAAGGGTGGCGTGGCGTACGTCCTGAAGAACGACCACAAGCTGGACCTGCCGCGCCGGATGCAGATCGAGTTCTCCCGGATCATCCAGGCCAAGACCGACGCCGAGGGCGGCGAGGTCACCCCGGCCGAGATCTGGCGGGTCTTCGAGGACGAGTACCTGCCGACCCCGGCCAACCCGTGGGGCCGGCTGTCGCTGGCCGGCTCGCGCACCCTGACCACCGAGGACGGCCGGGACGCGCTGACCGCCGAGGCCGTGGTGGACGGCGCGCCGGTGACCCTGAACGGCACCGGCAACGGCCCGGTCTCGGCCTTCGCGGACGCGCTGGCCCGGATCGGCGTGGACGTACGCGTGCTGGACTACGCCGAGCACGCGCTGAGCGAGGGCGGCGACGCCCAGGCGGCCGCGTACGTGGAGTGCGCGGTGGACGGCAAGGTGCTGTGGGGCGTGGGCATCGACGGCAACACCGTGCTGGCCTCGCTGAAGGCGATGATCAGCGCTGTCAACCGCTCGCGGCGTGGTTAATTCGTACGGGTGGTATGCGAAGGGCCGTCCCGCGGGGCGGCCCTTCGCCGTTCGAGTCGCCCGTTGTGTCCTGCGCCACATTTTTTCGGACCGGAAGCCGTTCGAGGTACTGACACGTGCCGGTAACCATGGCAACATCGATCCACCGGAAAGCCGGGTCGGTGGGACGGCCTCGGTGTCCGGTCGCGTGACCTGCCCATAGTTGTGCAGGCCGCCTGCCATGTCTGGGGAGTGGCGCCGTGACCAGGTTGTGGGGTGTTCGCCCGCGGTGGCGGACTGACGTTCTCGGTGACTTCTTCTGTCCGGGCTGCGGCGGGGACCGCAACTACCGTCGGCAGCACGGTCGGCGGTGGCTGCGGCTGCTGGGGGCCCCGGTGGTCCCGCTCGGGCCGGTGATCGGCAGCGTGCAGTGCACCAGCTGCCACGGTCGGTACGGTGTCGAGGCCCTGGAGCAGCCCACCAGCGTGCGCCTCGGCGGGATGCTGCGGGACGGCCAGTACACCGTCGCGCTGGCCCTGCTCGCGGCCGGCGGCACCGCCCACCGGGCGGCCCGCGAGGCCGCCTGCGCGGCGGTGCGCGAGGCCGGGTTCGAGGACTGCGGCGAGGCCCAGGTGCTGGCCGCGCTCGCCGCGCTGTCCGGGCTCGGCGGCGAACTCTACGACGCCCACGGGATGGCCGGCGGCCTCGCCGTGGAACTGCACGCGGTGCTCGAACCGCTCGCCCCGCACCTGGCCCAGCAGGGCCGTGAGCGGCTGTTGCTGCAGGGCGCCGCGATCGCCCTGGCCGACGGGCGCTACCTGCCGCAGGAGCGGGAGGCGCTGGCCGCGGTCGGGCGCTGCCTGGACCTGCCGCAGTCCGTGGTCACGGGGCTGCTGGAGGCGGCGACCCGGGCGCCGTACGAGAACCTGTAGGGCCTGCCGGCCCCCTTCGAGAAGACCTTCCGTATCCCCCACAAACGGGCCCGACCCCCCTCCGGGCCCGCCGTGACCCGCACCGTAGTGGTCCTCCCCCACGGCCCCGGTGCGGGCAACACGGCTGCCCGGCCCCGGGCGCCCCGGCCGCCCCCGCGGCTGGGGGAGAATGGACCGCATGAGTCTTTTCCGGGACGACGGCGTCGTGTTGCGGGCGCAGAAGCTCGGCGAGGCCGATCGGATCATCACCCTGCTGACCCGCCAGCACGGCAAGGTGCGGGCGGTGGCGCGCGGGGTGCGCAAGACCAAGTCCAAGTTCGGCGCCCGCCTGGAGCCGTTCTCGCACGTGGACGTGCAGTTCTTCAGCCGGGGGAGCGAACTGGTCGGGCGCGGGCTGCCGCTGTGCACCCAGGTGGAGACCATCGCCCCGTACGGCGGTTCGATCGTCACCGACTACGGCCGCTACACCGCCGGCACGGCGATGCTGGAGACGGCCGAGCGCTTCGCCGAGAACGAGGGCGAGCCGGCGGTGCAGCAGTACCTGCTGCTGGTGGGCGGGCTGCGCACGCTGGCGGCCGGGCTGCACGAGTCGCACCTGGTGATGGACGCCTTCCTGCTGCGCTCGCTCGCGGTCAACGGGTACGGCGCGAGCTTCACGGACTGCGCCAAGTGCGGCCTGGAGGGGCCGAACCGTTTCTTCTCGCTCCAAGCGGGCGGGGTGCTCTGCCCGGACTGCCGAGTGCCCGGATGTGCCGTACCCTCCCCTGAGACACTGGTACTGCTCGGGGCACTGTTGTCAGGGGACTGGCAGACGGCCGACGCCTGCGAGCCGCGGTACTGGCGGGAGGGCAGCGGCCTGGTCGCGGCCTATCTGCAGTGGCACCTGGAGCGGGGCATCCGCTCGATGAGATACGTGGAGAAGTGAGCACATGGCAGCGCGACGGCTCTTCGGCGGCGGCAAGCAGCGGGACTACGTTCCCCCGACCCCGCACCCCAGCGGCGCACAGCCCCCGAAGCTCCCCGGCGAGCTGGTCCCGAACCACGTCGCCATCGTGATGGACGGCAACGGCCGTTGGGCCAAGGAGCGCGGGCTGCCCCGCACCGAGGGCCACAAGATCGGCGAGTCGGTCGTGCTGGACGTTCTCAAGGGCGCGATCGAGCTCGGCGTCAAGAACATCTCGCTGTACGCGTTCTCCACCGAGAACTGGAAGCGCTCGCCCGACGAGGTGAAGTTCCTGATGAACTTCAACCGGGACGTCATCCGCCGCCGCCGCGACGAGATGGACGCGATGGGCGTGCGGATCCGCTGGGCCGGCCGGATGCCCAAGCTGTGGAAGAGCGTCGTGCAGGAGCTGCAGGTCGCCGAGGAGCAGACCAAGGGCAACGACGCCGTGACGCTCTACATGTGCGTCAACTACGGTGGCCGGGCCGAACTCGCGGACGCGGCGCAGGCGATCGCGCAGGACGTCGCGGCCGGGAAGCTGGACCCGAAGAAGGTCAACGAGAAGACCCTCGCCAGGTACATGTACCACCCGGACATGCCGGACGTGGACCTGTTCCTGCGCCCCAGCGGTGAGCAGCGCACCTCCAACTTCCTGCTCTGGCAGTCCGCTTACGCCGAGTTCGTGTTCCAGGACGTGCTCTGGCCGGACTTCGACCGCCGCGACCTGTGGCGCGCTTGCGAGCAGTTCGCGATGCGCGACCGCCGCTTCGGCGGGGCGATCCCGAACGAGGTCGCCGGGCCGTCGGGGGTGCCCTCGCAGCGCTGACCGTGCCGGTGTACGGCGAAGGGCCCGCGGGATCGCTCCCGCGGGCCCTTCGCCGTCGTCCGTCCGGGCTGCCCCCGTACGGCTGCCGCTAGTCCTTCTTCGCGCACTCCGCGCAGGTGCCGAAGATCTCCAGGGTGTGCGCGATGTCGCTGAACCCGTGCTCGGCGGCGACCGAGTTGGCCCAGCGCTCCACTGCGGGGCCCTCCACCTCGACGGTGGCGCCGCAGTGCCGGCAGACCAGGTGGTGGTGGTGCCCGCTGCTGCACCGGCGGTAGACGGCCTCGCCGTCGGCGGTGCGCAGCACGTCCACCTCACCGGCGTCGGCGAGCGACTGGAGCGTGCGGTAGACCGTGGTCAGACCGACGGAGTCCCCGCGGTGCTTGAGCAGGTCGTGGAGCTCCTGCGCGCTGCGGAAGTCCGCGATCTCGTCCAGGGCAGCCGAGACGGCGGCACGCTGCCGGGTCGATCGGGCTCGCGGCGACGGGCCTGCGGTGGTCACCGTGGGTCCTCCTGGGGTCGTGGGCGTCTCGCACCTCATTGTGCCAGTCCGGCCCGCCGCTCCGGGGTGCCCGTGTCGGAGGAAGTCTTTCCCGGGATTTGGCCGGGGATTTGGTCAGGGATTCCGTCCGGGACGCGGTCGGCGCCCCGGCCGGGGATCAGGCCGGGGATCCGCTCCGGGATGGCGACGTCGCAGACCGTCGGCCCCCGGTCGGCCTCGCCGCGCCGGCGGTGGCGGCGCCGGGCGAGCGGCGCGGCGATCACGCTGAACACCGCGAAGACCGCGATGGCGAGCAGCACGATGGCCGGGCCGGAGGGCACGTTGAGGTGGTAGGAGCCGGTGACGCCGGCCAGCGAGACCACCACGCCGAGTGCGATGGCGGCGGCCTGGGTGGCGGCGAAGGAACGGGTGAGCTGCTGGGCGGCGACCACCGGGACCACCATCAGCGCGCTGACCAGCAGCAGCCCGACCACCCGCATGGCGACCGTGACGGTGACCGCGGCCATCACCGCGAGCAGCAGGTTGAGGGTGCGCACCGGCAGGCCGGTGACCCGGGCGAAGTCCTCGTCCTGGCAGATCGCGAAGAGCTGGCGGCGCAGGCCGACGGTGACCGCGATGACCACCGCGCCGAGCACCGCGATGGCGGCCAGGTCCTCGGGGGCGACGGTGAGGATCGAGCCCCACAGGTAGCTCTCCAGCGAGCCGGCCCCGGCCTGGGCGGAGAGCGAGACGAGCAGCTTGCCGCAGGCCATGCCGCCGTAGAAGAGCATCGCGAGGGCGATGTCGCCGCGCTGGTTGCCGCGGGAGCGGACCAGCTCCATGGTGACCGCGCCGAGCACGCAGACCAGCACGGCCATCCAGACCGGGCTGGTCTGGAAGATGAAGCCGAGGCCGACGCCGGTCATCGCGACGTGGCCCATGCCGTCGCCCATCAGGGCCTGGCGGCGCTGCACCAGGTAGATGCCGACGGCGGGGGCGGTGATCCCGACCAGCACGGCGGCGAGCAGGGCGCGCTGCATGAAGTCGTAGGAGAGCATCTCGGTCATGCGAGCAGCCTCGGCGGGGTGAGGTCGGCGTGCGGGTGGACGTGGTCGTGGCCGGGCAGGGCGTGCAGGCCGGTGTTGGGCACGGGCGGGCCGTCGTGGGCGACGCAGCCGTCCCGCAGCACCACGGCGCGGTCGATCAGCGGCTCCAGCGGCCCGAGTTCGTGCAGGACGAGGAGGACGGCGGCGCCGCGGGCGACCTCGGCGCGCAGGGTGTCGGCCAGCACCTGCTGGCTGGCGGCGTCCACGCCGGCCATCGGCTCGTCCATGATCAGCAGGTCGGGGGTGCCGACCAGGGCGCGGGCGATCAGCACCCGCTGCTGCTGGCCACCGGACAGGTCGGCCACGCCGTCCCCGGCCCGGTCCAGCATGCCGACGGCGGCCAGCGCGCGGTCCACCGCCTCGCGGTCCTTGCGGCGGAAGGGCAGCAGCCGGTGCTGCGGCAGCCGCCCGGTGGAGACCACCTCGCGCACGGTCGCCGGGACGCCGGAGGCGGCGGTGGTGCGCTGCGGGACGTACCCGATCCGGTGCCAGGCGCGGAAGGAGCCGTACGGGGTGCCGAACAGCTCCAGGGTGCCCTGCTCCAGCGGCACCGAGCCGATCACGGCCTTGACGGTGGTCGACTTGCCGGAGCCGTTGGCGCCGAGCAGGGCGACGACCTCGCCGGGTTGGACGGTGAGGTCGACGCCGCGCAGCACCGGCCGGCCGCCGCGGGCGGCGACGGCGTCACGGAGGCGGACGGCCGGGGGTATCGGGTGGGTCATGGCGCTGCGTCCTGTCAGCTGGTGGCGGCCGGGGTGGTGGCGGGGGCGCCGAGGGCGGCCTGGAGGTTGGCCAGGTTCTGCTTCATGACGGTGAGGTAGTCGTCCTTGGCGGGGTCCTTGACGCCCTCCAGCGGGTCCAGGACGGCGGTCTTGAGGCCGAGGTCCTTGGCGACGGTGTCGGCGAGCTTGGGGCTGACCAGGGTCTCGAAGAAGATCGTGGTGACGCCGTTGTCCTTGGCGGCCTTCTGCACCTCGGCGAGGCGGGCCGGGGTGGGCTCGGACTCCGGGTCGACACCGTTGATGGCGACCTGGGTGAGGCCGTAGTGGTCGGCGAGGTAGCCGAAGGCGGCGTGGCTGGTGACGAAGGTCTTGGTCTTGACGTCCTTCAGCCCGTTCTTGAAGTCCTGGTCCAGGGCCGTGAGCTTGGTGAGCAGCTCGTCGGTGTTCTTCCTGTAGTCCTCGGCGTGCGAGGGGTCGGCCTTGGCGAACCCGTCGCCGACGCTCTTGGCGATCGCGGCGTAGCGGGCCGGGTCGAGCCAGATGTGCGGGTCGCCGGCCGGGCCCTTGGCCTGCTGGCCGCCTTGCTCGGTGCCCTCGTCGAGGTGGTGGTCGACCAGCGGGCTGGCGGCGGTGGCGTCGATCTCGGCCTTGCTGGAGGACTGGTCGACGGCCTGGTCGACGGTGGGCTGCAGGCCCTTGAGGTAGATGATCGCGTCGGCCTTCTGGACGCTCGCGACCTGCTTGGCGGTGAGCTCCAGGTCGTGCGGCTCCACGCCGGGCGCGGTGAGGTCGGTGACCGAGACGTGGTCCTTGCCGATCTGCTGGGCCAGGAACTCCATCGGGTAGAAGGACGCGACGACGTTCAGCTTGCCGTCCGCGCCCTTGGCGCTGCTGCTGCCGCCGCAGGCCGTCAGGACCAGGGAGGCGGTGAGGGCGGTGGCGGCGAGGGCTATGGAGGTGCGGGTCCGGCGTCGAGGCAGTCCGATCATCATGACAATCATTCTCATCTCAATTGGAAATGATTGTCAAATCACTCGGATGGGTGAACGTCAGGTGGCGATGGGTGGGGGGTGGCGGACGATACCGATTTGAACCCCGTACCCATATGGCCGGTAACCTGAGGTATTCGGGTACGTGCAACCAGCCGTGCCCTGACCGTGCCGTACGTACTGAAGAGAGCACTGTGGCCGCCGACAAGATCGACACGATCGTCAGCCTGAGCAAGCGCCGTGGCTTCGTCTACCCCTGCAGCGAGATCTACGGCGGCACGCGTGCCGCCTGGGACTACGGACCGCTGGGTGTCGAGCTCAAGGAGAACATCAAGCGCCAGTGGTGGCGTGCGATGGTCCAGGCCCGTGAGGACGTCGTCGGACTCGACTCGTCGGTCATCCTCGCCCGCGAGGTGTGGGAGGCCTCCGGCCACGTCGCCACCTTCAACGACCCGCTGACCGAGTGCCTCTCCTGCCACAAGCGCCACCGGGCCGACCACCTGGAGGAGAAGTACGAGGCCAAGCACGGCTTCCCGCCGCCGAACGGCCTCAAGGACGTCAACTGCCCCGACTGCGGCACCAAGGGCCAGTTCACCGAGCCCAAGGACTTCTCGGGCATGCTGAAGACCCACCTCGGTGTCACCGAGGAGGCCAGCGGCCTGGCCTTCCTGCGCCCCGAGACCGCCCAGGGCATCTTCACCAACTTCAAGGCCGTCCAGACCACTTCGCGCAAGAAGCCGCCGTTCGGCATCGCCCAGACCGGCAAGAGCTTCCGCAACGAGATCACCCCCGGCAACTTCATCTTCCGCACCCGTGAGTTCGAGCAGATGGAGATGGAGTTCTTCGTCAAGCCGGGCGAGGACGACCAGTGGCACGAGTACTGGCTCCAGCAGCGCTGGGACTGGTACGTCGACCTCGGTCTGCGCACCGAGAACATGCGCTTCTTCGAGCACCCGAAGGAGAAGCTGTCCCACTACGCCAAGCGCACGGTGGACATCGAGTACCGCTTCAACTTCGGTGGTAGCGAGTTCTCCGAGCTGGAGGGCGTCGCCAACCGCACCGACTACGACCTGCGGGTGCACAGCGAGGCCTCCGGCCAGGACCTCAAGTACTACGACCAGGAGAGCGGCGAGCGGTACTTCCCGTACGTCATCGAGCCGGCGGCCGGCCTCAACCGCGCCATGCTGGCCTTCCTGATCGACGCCTACTTCGAGGACGAGGCGCCCAACGCCAAGGGCGTCATGGAGAAGCGCGTCGGCATGCGGCTCGACCCGCGCCTGGCCCCGGTCAAGGTCGCCGTCCTGCCGCTGTCCCGCAACGCCGACCTCTCCCCGAAGGCCCGCGGCCTGGCCGCCGACCTGCGCACCGCCTGGAACGTCGAGTTCGACGACGCCGGCGCGATCGGCAAGCGCTACCGTCGCCAGGACGAGATCGGCACGCCGTTCTGCGTGACGGTCGACTTCGACACCCTTGAGGACAACGCGGTGACCGTCCGCGACCGCGACAGCATGTCGCAGGAGCGCGTGTCGCTCGACCAGGTGAAGGCCTACCTGGGCGCGCGCCTCATCGGCTGCTGAGTCCGGCTTTTCGGGAGCCCCCGTTCGCCCCTGGTGGGGCGGGCGGGGGCTCCCTGCTGTTCGGTGGGGCCGACGGCGGCCCCTGGCGGGCCTCCTCCCCTTGCCGCCGTCCTTCCGCCGTCCTACCGCCGGCCCCAGCGGGAGCGCGGGGCGGTGGGCGGGGCGGTCGGCAGTCCGGCGGTGCGGAGGGCGGCGAGGGTGGTGCGGTGGCGGGTCCCGTCGGCCAGCAGGGCGGCCAGCAGCCGGCCGTAGAGGTCCGGGGTGCCGTCCAGGGCCGCGGCTAGGCGGACCAGTTCGACGGGTGGGCGCAGGGCGGCCAGCTCGTTCAGCAGGAGGGTGGCGAGCGCGGGGGGCAGCTCGGCGGCGAGGGCGGCGAGGTCGGCGGTGGGGCGGCCGGCGGCCTGGCGCAGCAGGGTGCGGACGTCGGCGGGGCGGTCGTGCTGCTGGAGGCAGGCGGCGAGGGAGGTCAGCTCGGAGGTCGGGGCGGAGCCCCACTCCCAGAGCAGGGTCGCGGCGTCGGCGTGCTGCCCGGCCCGCTCCAGTGCGGCGAGGAGGCCGGGGACTGCGGCCGCCGGGTAGGCCCAGAAGGCGTGGAACAGCTCGGCGGCCTCCTCCGCCAGCCCCAGTTCGCGCAGTTCGGCCAGCACGGCGACGGCGTGGTCGGGGGCGCCTCGGGCGGCCGTCCGGGCGAGGTGGAGCGAGGCGCCGGTCGGGCCGCGCTGGGAGAGCATGCCGACCAGCAGGGCGGCGTCGGCGGGGGTGAGGCGGGCGGCGGCCTGGTTCAGCAGTTCCTCGGCCTCGGGGGAGGCGCCGGTGCGGTGGAGGGTGGTGATCCGCTCGGTGATGCCGCCGAGGTCGGGCCGGGTGGGGGGTGGAGGCGGTGGCGGGGCCGGCCTCGGCTGGGGCTCCGGTTCCTCCTGGGAATGCTGCCGTTGTCTGAGACGGAGCTCCAATTCCTCCAGCTGGTCGCTGAGTTGGAGGCAGCGGGCGCCCAGGCCCTCGCGCAGGGTGCGCACCTGGGCGAGTTGCCGCAGCAGGCCCCCGGCCGGGCGGTGGCGGCCCGGGGTCGCGCGTATCGCCTCGTTCAGCCGCCGTTCGCGCTGGCTCGCGTAGCGGCTGGCGCGGAGTAACTCGTCCAGTTCCGCGCGGAGTTCGGCGGCCTGTTGCTCACCCTCCAGCGGCTGGCCTGCGGATTCTTCCGTCGACCGCATGCGCATGATCGCCCCAACCTGTCCATCCAGACCCTGACTGCGGGACATCCTGGCGTCGTTATGTGGCGGGGGAGTTAAGAGCGCACGACCAGTCGTGTCCGAGTGGTGTCAAGGAGCGCGCAGAGGGCGGTCGTTGTGAGAAGTGCGCCGGTCGCACTCCGCAGCGGGGCGGTGGCGGTCGGGACCGCCGCCGTCCCGTCCAGCAGTGGGGCGACCGGCCTCACTGGGCCAGCCGGGCCCGCGCCTCCATCAGCGCGAAGCCGAGCAGGTTCAACCCCCGCCACTCCAGCGGGCGTTCGGCGCGGATGTCGTCCGCGGCGAGCCCGATGCCCCAGATCCGGTCCACCGGGCTGGCCTCGACCAGGACGCGGCCGCCCGTGCCCAGCAGGTAGTCGCGCAGCGCCTCGTCCTGGCTGAACTTCGCGACGTTGCCCTCGACGACCAGCTCGAACCGGCCCGCCGTCCATTCCTGGTCGTCGAAGCCCTTGACCAGCCGGCCCAACTTCTTGGCCTCGGCGGGCGTGCGGGCCTTCAGGACGCGCTGCTCGATGGCCTCGTCCCCGAACATCCGGGCCTTGCCGGCCATCATCCAGTGCTCGGCGGACGCGTACGTCACCCCGTCGACGGTGAACCGCCCGGGCCACCACTGGCTCAGGCACTCCTGGAGCGTCCCGCCGCCCTTGCGCTGGGTGTGCCCCCAGAACATCACCCACTTGGGCCGTGCCCCGGCGGTCATCAGGGCTGCCAGGTCCGCGCGGTTGCGGACGTCGGCAAGGTCCCCCACATGCTGCTTGCTCATATCGTCATTCTGACACGAAGTCCCGGCGGGGCCCACCGGATTTTTGAGTCGGTTCGCCGACGGGCCGGTGCGATGACCGGGGGGACGGAACGGTCGGCGACGCGGGGGACATGGGGGAGGGGTGGTTCGCCGACCCCCGGGGTCGAGGTCGCTCCCGGCCGGAGACGGGCGTCTTCGCGCCCCCGCTCACCCGGCCACCCCGGCCACCCCGGCCGTCGACGGCATGCCGATCCTGGACCCGGCGCCCGTCCCGCCCCGGAGCGGTGAGCGCTGAATCGCCGGTCACGGCGCCCGGCGGCCGGTCGGGCGCCGGGCGCCCATCAGCCGGTCGTGGTCCCCTGCTCGGCGGCTGCGACCAACTTCAGGAAGTGCAGGCCGAGTTCGGTGACCTCCTCGGCCGTCCAGTCCTGCGCCGGGCCGTCGAGGCTCACCTCGGCCATGGCGAGGCCGGGGGCGGCGTCGGTCCACTCCGGGATGAACCAGATCCGTTCCTGCTCGGCGAGGGCGAGGACGGCGGCGTTCAGGGCCTTCGCGGGGTGGGGCAGCCAGAGCTGGAACTCGTGGGTGGGCGGCTCCTCCGGGTGGAGGCGGGCGCCGGGGAGCGCGGCCAGGGCCGGGATGAGGGTCTTGGCGTGGGCGGTGTAGCCGGGCAGCCGGGGGAGCGCGGTGTCCAGGCCGGAGAGCGCGGCGAGGGCGGCGGGCCACTGCTGGGAGAGCTGGCCGCCGTAGCGGTGGCGCCAGGTGCGGGCGTAGGCGGTGAGCGCCTTGTCGCCGACGAGCGCGGCGCCGCTGATGCCGCCGAGGTCCTTGTAGTAGGACACGTAGACGCTGTCGGCGAGGGCGGCGATCTCGTCGAGCCGCTTGCCGAAGTGGGCGGTGGTGTTCCAGAGGCGGGCGCCGTCGAAGTGCACCCGGGCGCCGGTTTCGCGGGCGGCGGCGACCAGTTCGGCCAGTTCGTCCCAGGTGGGGAGAATGAAGCCCGGGTCGCGCAGCGGGAGTTCGACCACCAGGGTGCCGAAGGGCTCACCGAGCGCGTGCAGCTCCTCGGGGGTCGGCTGACGCTGCTCGGTGGTGGGCCAGAGGCCGCGCAGGCCGGTGAGCTGGGTGTGGGCGTGGCGCTCGTGCCGCTCGATGTGGGAGAGCGGGTGGAGCGCGACGGCCCGGTTGTTGAGCTGCTCCGCGTGATAGCGCAGGGCGACCTGCTGGGCCATGGTGCCGGTGGGGAAGAAGACCGCGTCCTCCTTGCCCAGAAGGGCGGCGGTGCGCTCTTCGAGCTCCCGGACCGGACCGCCGTTCCCGTAGAAGTCGGGGTAGAGGTCCGGGTCGACGGCGTCGGCGAGGGCGGTGAGCCGCTCGTGGATGGTGGCGGGGAGGCCGCCGGAGAAGAAGCGTGTGCTGCCTCGGCGGGCCGCGCGCAGACGGTCCCAGTCGATCTGATCATCGGTCATCCGGCGATTGTCGGACCGGCAGGGAGGTCAGGCCAACGGATTTAAGGAGCGGCGGACCGCCGCTACCCGACAGATCGCGTTCCGGAACTGTCGGGCCGTCCCTCCGCCCGCTCTCCTACCGTGAACCTCGCCAGACCCCCGAACCGGGGCCCGACGAAGGAGCCCGCCCTGACCTCAGCCCTGCCGTGCCAGCCCGAGCCGCACCGCCCGCTCGACCGGCGAGTACGTCCCGTCGGCCCGGTCGAGCTCCAGCGGAGCCGCCGAGTACAGCGGAGGCTGAGCGATGAACCGCGCCCGCGTGCCCCGGTTGGGCTGCGCGGCGTGGATCAGGAACGGGTGGCAGAGGTAGACGTCTCCGGCGCGCCCGGTGGCGAAGGCCACCTCGCGGTCGGGGGCGTCGAGCCGGCCCGCCGCATCCATCGACCGGCACAGCTCCATCAGGTCGAGCCCGCGCTCGCCGGCCGGCTCCAGGAACGCCGGGACGTCCAGGTGCGAGCCGACCTTGATCCGGGTCGGCCCGTGGTCGGCGTCGACGTCCGAGAACAGGAACAGCATCAGCAACGACCGTTCCCGCGAGAACAGGTTGAGCCAGTAGCCGGCCTCCCCTTCGGGCGTGTAGCTGGCGTCCACGTGCCAGCCGGTGTCACCCGGGTCCTCCGGGTGCGGGAAACGGATCGGGAACGTCCCGAGTCCGGTCCTCGGCAGCCACCGCCCGGGGCCGACCAGCTGGTCGAACGCGCCGTGCAGCCGCTCGGTGGTGGCGGCCCGCTGGAACGGCTCGTCCGCGTAGCCCCACAGCCGCACGACCGGCTGGGTCCAGGTGGCGGGGTCGTCCTCGGCCAGCCCGGTCTCGCGCCACAGGAACGCCCGGCACTCCTCGGCCAGCTCGCGGGGGAAGGCCACCTCCAGCCGGACGAACCCGTCCGTCACGAACCGCTCTATCTGGTCTGCCGTCAGAACATCATGCATGTCTTGGAACTCTCGATCGCCGTACGGGGGGCTTCCCTCGCCGAACAGCCAACCGGACCACCCGCCCCACCCGCCAATACGATCCCCCGGGGACGCCATAGGCGCCACCCGATAACCGCTGATGGGAAGCCCGTGAACGACCTGTCCGGAATCGAGTTCCGGCACCTGAGGTACTTCGCCGCCGTCGCCGAGGCCGGTACGGTCACCGAGGCCGCACGCCGGCTCCACATCACCCAGCCGAGCCTGAGCCAGCAGATCCGCGCGCTCGAACGCCGGGTCGCCGCACCACTGTTCCACCGCGGCCCGGTCGGGATGTCCCTCACCGCCGCGGGGCAGACGCTCCTGGACGGCGCCAACCGCGCACTCGGCGAGCTGCACGCCGCCATGACCTCGGCGCGCGGGGCCGCGCTGCCGGCCCGGATCGGCGTCTGCCACGGTCTGCCGCAGGAGGTCCTGGCGACGGCCGAGCAGCTCGTCACCCGGAACCGGTCGCTCCACCTCGGCTACCACGCGGTCGACTCCCACGACCAGGCCGACCGGCTGCGCACCGGCAAACTCGACTTCGGCATCCTGCGCGGTCCGGCCGACGAGACCGGTCTCACCACCCGCGTCCTCGCCGACCAGCCGCTCGGCGTCGTCGTCGGCCGCGCCCACCCGCTGGCCGACCGCACGTCCGTCACCTGGCCGGAGCTCGACGGCCAACGCCTGCTCTGGTTCCCGGAATCCGCCGCATCCGGCTACGCCTCCACCGTCCTGGCCCAGCTCGCCGTCCACGGCTGGACACCGCGCACGACCCCCGGCGACCACGACCACAGCAGCCACACCCTGTTCCGCCACGCCCTCCTCGGCGACGACACCGTCATCGCGCTCCGCCCGGCCGCCGCCGTGGCCGACGACCCCGCCCTCACCTGGCTCCCCCTCGGCACCGACGCGCCCCGCGAACGCCTCCTCCTCGCCGCACCGACCGCGACGATCTGGAGCCGCCTGCTGGCCTGAGCCGGACCGGCGCGGCGGCCGCATCCCCGTCGTTCGCCGGCGGCCGCCCCGGGGAATTCCCAGGAAGGGGCAACCGAACGGCCGTTCCTCGATGTCTCCCCTGTGACCGGGTACGCGGGCCCGGCGGGCACAGGAACCGGCTTCGAACGCAATGACTCTGACGGGCACTCCCTTCCTCATCCTCACGATCATCCTGTTCGTGGGCTCCCTCGCGCTGGCCATGGCGCAATGGCTGGGCAGAGGAGTCCGCGTCGGGCGGGTGCGGAACCCCGAACAGCGACGCAGGCCGCTGCGCGTGCTCTCCTACCTCGGTACCGTCCTGCTCTGCCAGTTCACCGCCGTGGCGATGGTCTTCGTGATCGTCAACAACGAGAACCAGCTCTACGACAACTGGGGTGACCTGCTGGGCACCTCCAGCCACGTCCGGGCCGTTCCCGTGCCTCCGAAGGACGACGGCCTGGCCGGGGACCGGACTGCGGGTGCCGCCGGGGGGCCGTCCGGCTCCGCCGCGCCGAAGGTGCCGCAGGCCTTCCACGCGCCCGACTCGGACGCCGTACCGCGGAGCGTGAAGCAGGCCGACCTCAAGGGCCGGCTCTCCGGTGTCGACGGCGAGGTCCTGGTCTGGACGCCGCCGCAGTACGACGACCCCGCCTACAAGGACAAGACCTTCCCTGTGGTCGAACTGCTCGTCGGATACCCCGGGTCCTCCAGCGCCTGGTTCGGCGAGGCCATGGACGCGATCGGGCAACTCGAACCGCTGATGAAGTCAGGGCAGGTCACGCCGTTCATCCTGGTCTCGCCGCGCGTCACTCTGCTCGGTAACACCGACACCGGGTGCGCCGATGTGCCGGGCAAGGTCAACGCCGATACCTGGCTCTCGCGGGACGTCCCGCAGATGATCGTGGACAACTTCCGGGCGGACACCACCCCGGACCGCTGGGCCCTGTCCGGCTACTCGGCCGGCGCCCACTGCGCCCTGCGCCTCGCGCTCTCCCACCCGAACCGGTACCGCGCCGCGATCAGCATGTCCGGCTACAACAACCCGTCCGGCGAACCGGCCTCACTGACTGCCAAGGACCCGAAGCTGCGCGAGACCTCCAACCCGCTCTACATCCTCACCCACGCCCCGACGCCGCCGAACGTCGCGCTCTACGTGACCGGCAAGCGGGGCGACGGGCTGGAGGACGCGACCGCCCTCCAGCAGGCGGCGAAGAGCCCGACCACCGTCACGCCGTTCGAGACCACCGGTGCGCACCTGACGTCGACCTGGAAGCCGCTGGTCGTCCCGACCTTCAAGTGGCTGACCGGGATCATCCCGCCCCGCTGACGACGGGCCTCAGGCCGAAGGCGCCTCGGAGAGGTCGTAGGCGCGGAAGAGGGAGAGGTCCGGGGCGTGCCTCCGGATCTCGTCCCACTTCTCCCGGAACCGCTGCCGGAGCTGCGACGGCGGCCACGGGGTGGGCCGCAACTCCGGTGGCAGCAGCGGGTCGTGCTCCATCGCCTGGCTGAACGCGTCGGCCAGCCCCAGCGCCGCCGCGACGAGTTCGGCGGGACTGCCGTCAGCACGGGAATCCTCGCCGAGCGTGTCGGCGAGCGGCTGGTAGGCCTCGATCGTGTCGGCCGCGGGCCACAGGCGCTCCGCAACGGCGACGGCATCGGTGAATCCCGGGCCGATCAGCCGGGTGGCCTCCGCCGTGATCAGATAGGTCCCGACCGTCGCCTCCGAGGTCTCGCCGACCAGCTCCTCCAGGAGGTCGTGCGGACTCACATAGGCGCCGGGCGCGAGCGCGACGGCGCCGAGTCGGGTCAACGCCACACGGAGGGCGTCGCGTTCCGCTCGCCGCTGCTCCGGCACGGAGAAGGTGTAGAGCCGCCAGAGGCCGTCCCACGGTGCGAGCCCGGCATCCTGCGCGTAGGCGAGCGCGATGAACCGGACGTCCGTGTCGGCGCGGAGCCGCCCGGCATCGGTCAGCAGCAGTCGGCCCTTCCGGCCCCGCCCCTCCTGCCGCAACACGCCTGCCGCCTCCAGTCGGCGGATCGCCAGCCGCACCGGCTGGTCCGACAGGCCGGCGGCCGCGGCGACGTCGTAGACGTAGTCGAGCGACGCGGTGCCCTGCGGATCGAAGCAGGCCTCGACGACCGTTCGCGGCGCGGCTTTGTATTCGGACAACGGGAGACCTCGGTTCTCGATCACACACCCTCGGGTGTGGCTCAGGCGCCTTCCCAAGGGTAGTGGTGGCGCCGGAAGGCCTTGGCGATGACGGCCTTCTTGCCCTCGACGTCGTCGTCGAACAGCACGCGTCCGACGGGCGATTCGATCCGCACCTTGCCGCCACGGTGGAACACGCCGCCGACCTGGTCGCGGGCGATGACGCGGGTGTCGTCGCCTTCGATGATGGTGATGCTTCTGTCCGTGATCCGCAGCGTGGCGCTGTGGTACGTGAGGAAGAGGCCGATCACCAGGCCGATGACGGCCAGCAGGACGGGTCGGCCGATCACCATGGCCGGGGAGTCGAAGGAGCCGAGGAACCTCACGGTGTCGGCGTACGGGATCGGGTGCTTGGCGGCGGACTGCAGCAGCCAGGGGACGGCGAAGCCGAGCCCGGCGCCGGCCGCACCGCAGAAGACCCAGATGACCACCTTGGTGTCGAGGGGCATCCGCAGCTCGGTTTCGGCGGCCGGAGCATTGAATTCTCTCTTCATGAATACGACCGTAGCAGATTGGATAGATATTGAGATGTTGTGATGCAGGTCACCGGAAAAGGGTGACAGGCTGTTGTCGGGGACGGTCGCGACCATCGACTCATGACGATCACCGACGAGGACTGCCTCACCGAGACCCTGGCCTTCAACGCACAGTTCGAGGCCGCCGCCGCACTCCGCCCCCAGCGCGGGCAGGCGCCCGACGCGGCCCTGATCGCGCACCTGCGCCGCAACCGGCTCGGCGGTGACACGCCCCCGGTGCGGCTCCCGCAGGGCCGGGGCCGCGTCCTCCCGTCCGGGGTGAAGGTCCGGGCCTTCGTGCCGGAGCGCGTCGAGGGCGTGTACCTGCACATCCACGGCGGCGGCTGGGTGTTCGGCTCGGCCGACGGGCAGGACGAGAAGCTCTGGAGCCTGGCGACCGAAGCCCGACTGGCCGTGGTGAGCGTGGACTACCGCCTGGCCCCGGAGCGCCCCTTCCCCGCCGGGCCCGACGACTGCGAAGCCGCCGCCCGCTGGCTGGTGGACCACGCCGAGGCCGAGTTCGGCACCCGGCGGCTGCTGATCGGCGGCGAGTCGGCCGGCGCCCACCTGAGCGTCCTGACCCTGCTGCGCCTGCGCGACCGGCACGGCCTCACTGGCGCGTTCCGGGCCGCCCACCTGGCCTTCGGCCCGTACGACCTGTCGATGACGCCGAGCCAGCGGTTGTTCGGCTCCCGGCAGCTGCTGAGCAACTCGGATTCGGTGCAGGGCAGTTACGAGCTCTTCACACCGGGGATGACTCCGGACCGGCGCCGCGACCCGGAGGTCTCGCCGCTGTACGCCGACCTGACCGGCATGCCGCCCGCGCGGATCATGGTCGGCACCGAGGACCCGCTGCTGGACGACTCGCTGTTCCTGGCCCAGCGGTGGCAGGCGACCGGAGCGCCCGTCCAACTCGCCGTCGTCGCCGGGGCGATGCACGGCTTCACCCTGTTCCCGCTGACCGTCACCGCACGCGAGCGGCAGCGGGAGCGGGACTTCCTGGCCGGCGCGGGACGGTAGCGTCGGCCGCATGAACCGCACCCCTCGGCTCTACGCGCTGGTGGAAGAGTTGCGCGCGGCGGCGCCGCGAGCGTTGACGGTCGCCGCGCTCGCCGCGCGGTTCGAGGTGAGCGCGCGCACCGTGCAGCGGGACCTCCAGGCGCTGATGGAGTCGGGTGTCCCGGTGCGCGCCACCACCGGACGGGGCGGGGGCTGGTCGATCGACCCGGCGATGACCCTGCCGCCGATCCGCCTCACCCCCGAGGAGGCCTCGGCGCTGGTCGCCGCGCTCGCCGCGGCCGACACCTCGGCCCCGTACGCCGGCGCGGTCCGTACGGCCTCCCAGAAGATCGCCGCCGCGATGACCGGCCCCGCCTCGACGGCGGCCCAGGAACTCGCCGCCCGGATCGTCGCACTGCCGACCAGGACCGCGGAGTCCGTCCGCACCGCGGTGGAACGGGCCCTCGCCGAGGGCACCGTGCTGCGGCTGTCCTACGTCGACGCGGCCGGGCAGGAGAGCGACCGCGCGGTGGAACCGGCCGGACTGCTCACCGCCGACGGCAAGTGGTACCTCATCGCCTGGTGCCGCACCCGTCAGGCCGGCCGGGGCTTCCGGCTCGACCGCATCGCGGCGGCGACCCCGACCGGCGAGCCGGCGCCGCCCCACGACCTGGCCGCCCTGCTCCACGGCTCGGCCGCCGCCGGCGCGGTCCGGCCCACCGCGCTGGCTCCGCTGGCGCCCTGACCGTCTTCGCCTCGATCGCCCTGGCCGGCACCCTCGTGGTCGTGACGACCCGGCCCACAGCCGTGCTGTCCGAGGCGATCCGGACGTGACCACGCGCAAGGGTCAACCTCGGTAGCGCCAAAGGGGTTTCGTGACCGACGCGGTCGAGCACACCCGCTGGAGGACACAACAGTTCGAGCGAGGCCGAGACGAAGGAGCGCCCATGAGCAGCCCCACCCGTCGCGACGTCCTGCGCTGGGGAGCCGCCGCCCTCCCCGCCGTCGGCGGGCTCCTGCGGCCCGTAACGGCAAGCGCCGCCACCACCGTCGACCCGTCCGCCTGGATGGCCGCCCTGGCCGACACCACCCCGCTGACCGCCCTGACCATCCCCGGCACCCACGACTCCTGCTGCACCGACCCCTGGCACGGCACCGAGTGGTCCCACACCCAGAACTGGGGCCTGCCCGAGCAACTCCAGCGCGGCATCCGCTTCCTGGACATCCGCTGCAACGGCCTGGCCGGCACCGCCGACGAACTCGGCATCTACCACGGCGACGCCTACCAGTACCTGCGCCTCCAGGACGTGCTCGACCAGTGCCGCGACTTCCTCGCCACCTGCCCCGGCGAGGCCGTCGTCATGCGGATCAGGAACGAGTACGCGGGCGGAAACCGGCTCGAAGCCCCCGAGTTCCAGCGCCGGATCAACCACTACCTGGACGACCTCGGCTACCGCCCGCTGTTCTGGACCGACCCCTGGTGGCCCACCCTCGGCCAGGCCCGCGGCCGTATCGTCCTCGCCGCCGACTTCGCCAACCCCTGGTCGGTCATCCAGTGGTCCAGCGCCACCAACCCCTGGTTCGCCACCCAGGACACCTTCCAGGGCATCAGCCTCGCCGCCAAGTCCCAGGCCGTCATCGACTGGTTCGACCGCGCCTGCGGCGACCAGGCCTCTCCGCGGATGTACGTCAACTTCACCAGCTACGCCAACGGCGGCTGGCCCAAGGTCAACGCCGACGCCATCCTCCCACCCGTCCGCGACTACCTCGCCGCCCGCCGCCAACAGCCCGCCCACCTCGGCATCGTCCCGATGGACTTCCCGGACTTCCACACCGACGTGCTGCAACTCCTCCTCGACAGGAACTTCACCGCCCACTGACCGTCCGGGTAGTAGCCTCCGGCGCATGTCCGCTTCCGCGCAGCTGACCCTCCCC
Source organism: Kitasatospora sp. NPDC101155 (assembly GCF_044768305.1). Taxonomy (NCBI): domain Bacteria; kingdom Bacillati; phylum Actinomycetota; class Actinomycetes; order Kitasatosporales; family Streptomycetaceae; genus Kitasatospora; species Kitasatospora sp. NPDC101155. The sequence continues at coordinate 95,190 of NZ_JBIWPN010000013.1, forward strand.
ACCCGCTACGCCGGCGACCCCGACCGCGTCGCGCTCGTCCTCCCCGGCGGCGGCTACTCGCCCGCCCGGCCACTGCTGCACTTCGCCCGGGCCGTACTGCTCCGGCACGGCTGGACGGTCCAGGAGCTGTGGTGGCAACTCCCGGCGGGATCCGCCGACCTGGCGATGGAGGAGTGGATCGCCTGGGTGGAACGGCAGGTCGCCGAGGCGGTGGACGCCGAGCGCGGCGCCTGCCGCCTGCTGGTCGGCAAGTCCCTGGGCTCCTTCGCGTGCGGCCTCGCCGCCGACCGGGAGCTCGCGGCGGCCTGGTTGACGCCCATCCTGACCCTCGACCACGTGGCCGAGGCCCTCGGCCGGGCCCAGGCGCCGACCCTGCTCGTCGGCGGGAGCGCCGACCGGCGGTGGGACCGCCGGATCGCCGACTCGACCGGGCACGAGGTCCTGGAACTCCCGGGCGCCGACCACGGCTTGGAGCGTGACGACGACCCGCTCGGCTCGGTCGACATCCTGCGGCAGGTCGTCGAGCGACTGGACCGCTTCGTCGGCTCGCTCGCCGACGGGTGAGGCCCAGGCCTGGGGTGTCCGCCCAAGAGGCGAGGATGCGCAGAACAGCCGGTGTGCGGCTATGCGCTGGTGTCGCCGGGCCCGGTGCCCAGCACCGAGCCCGGCGAGGTGACCGGCAGGTCGCGTCCGTCGGCCGCGTCGCCAAGGCACTTGTCGTACGTGACGAAGGCGGTGAGCGCGTGTTCCAGGTGCTCGGCACTGGCGAGGTGAATGGCGTCGAGCGTGCGCAGATGCTGGGCGGGGAACTGGCTGGCAGCTCGGAGGATCGGGTCGGAGAGCCGGATGCGGAGCGTGCGGTCGAGTAGGTTTGCCGCCGCATCCAGTAGGTGCTGTGGCGCGCCGATCCTGATGAGCGCGCGGGGGACCTCGACCTGGGCCAGCGCGCTGGTCGCATGTCCCTCGGACCCGTGCGAGGAGAGGAACGTGCGCAGTGCGGCGGATTCGGTCTCCGGGACCAGGAGCTTGAGGATCGCGCAGGAGTCGAGGTAGATCAACGGTCTTCTTCTTCGCGCATCCTGTGGAGGGCCTCAGCGGCCGACGGGAGCTTGACGTCGATCGTGGGCGGGATCCAGTCGGCCAGCCCACGTGCGGTGGCGGCGTTCTCCGGATCGATGGTGCCGTCGCGCACGAGGTCCTCCAGCACCCGCTGCTCGGGGTCGGGCGGTGCCAGTACGGCGATCAGCCGCCCATTGCGGGTGATCTCGACGCGCTCGCCGGCCGCGACCCGGTCGATCAACTCGCTGGCGTGTTGCTGGAGCTGCCGGATGGGAACTCTGGCTGTCATACGACTCACGGTAGGGCTGTTCGTGCGGCGATCGCGATAGACGTGCGGCGATTTCACACGAACGAGCGTCACCGCCGCCCCGGAAACCCGTGCCGCCGGGCGGCCGCCGCCACCGCCAGGGCGAGCGCCAGCAGCGCCAGCGCCGACCAGGGCAGCGACCCCGGTCCGCCGTGGTCGAGCAGGAGGCCGCCGGCGAAGGCCGCGGCGGCGATGCCGAGGTTCCAGCAGGTGACCAGGAGGGACTGGGCGAGGTCGGCGGCTGGGCCGGCGGCGTCGGCGACGGCGGTCCGCAGGAGGGTGGCGGCGTCGCCGAAGCCGAGGCCCCAGATCACGGCGGCGGCGTGGACCGGCCATGCCGTTGAGCTGATCAGGGCGGCGGCGATGATGGTCGCCGCGAGGGCGAGGAGCCCGCAGGCGGCGAGGGTGAGGGCACGCAGGTGCCGGTCGATGAGGGCTCCGGTGGCGGCGATGCCCGCCAGTGCGGACAGGCCGAGGACGAGCAGCACGGTGTCGGTCCGCCCGCCGGGGCCGAGGGGTTCGAGCAGGGCCGCGACGTAGGTGTAGAGGATGTTGTGGGCGAGCACGAAGGTCGCCGTCACTCCCAGCACGGCTGCCACGCCCGGGATCCGCAGCACCCGCCGGATCGACGGCCGGTCGTGCTCCTCCCGGCCCGGGACCGCCGGGACGGCGGCGGCGATCCACCCCACCAGGCCCACCGCGATCGCGCTCATCAGCGCGAAGGTGGGCCGCCAGCCGGCCGCCCCGGCGAGCCCACTTCGCCGACGCCACACCGGAGATGCTCGACACCCTGGAGTCCGAGACGGAGCGGATGACCCGCCGCATCCAGTGCCTGACCCGCAACCGGGACGCCATCCGGGAGTACCTGGACGTGGTCAAGGGCCTCGTCTGAGCGGCGGATCCGCACTCCCCGAACCGCCGCTTGACCCTGACACGTATGTCACGGTTGAAGGCTGTCCCCATGACCGACACGACCGACTCCGTCATCCGTTTCCTGGTGAGCAGTTGCTACTCCCGGATGGCGGCGACGGTGCTCGACGGCGCCGGCCACAACCCGCAGGTCGAGTGTGCCGAGACGGTGCGGGGCCTGGTCGGCGGCTGGCTCGACGACCTCGGCCGGTGGCCGCACACAGAACGGCCTCGCGATCGGTGGAGAACCGATCGCGAGGCCGTGAGCCGTCGCCCGGGGCCCCGGGGGGCCCGCCGGGCTCAGCCGATGGTGCGGGGCAGGCGGGTGGTCAGGTACAGGATGGTGAAGGAGCCGACCAGCTGGATGCCCAGGCACAGGGCGAGCGCCCGGTCCATGCCGAGGGTGGGGGCGAGGGACAGGTAGAGCGTGCCGAGGGTGGCGACGCCGAGGGCGAGGCTGGACTGCTGGCTGGTGGCGAGGACGCCGCTGCCGACACCGGCCCGGGCGGCGGGGACCTTGGAGAGGACGACCCGGAACAGCGGGGTGCCGATCAGGCCCTGCCCGATGCCGGCGAGGGCGACGCCGGGGGCCATCCGCAGCGGGGAGAAGTGCGACCAGTCGGCGAGGATGGTCAGCGCGAGGGTGGCGAGGCCGACGGCCTGGATGACGGCGCCGGCGCTGAGCACCCGGCTGCCCCAGCGGCCGATCAGACGCGGGCCGGCCAGCGAGGCGGAGAAGTAGCCGACGGCCATCGGGACGAGCGCCCAGCCGGCCGCGACCACGCCGAGGTGGAGGCCCTGCTGGATGGCGACCGCGATGTTGAACATGAAGCCGCCGAAGCCCGCGAAGTAGGGGAGTGCGATGCCGAGGCCGCGCCGCATCTCGGGGATCCGCAGCAGGGTCGGCGGCACCAGCGGGGTGTCCCCGCGCTGCTCGGCGCGGCGCTCGACCAGGGCGAAGGCGACGGCCAGCACCGGGAACAGGGCGAGCAGCAGCCAGGACCAGAGCGGCCAGCCGGCCGCGCGGCCCTCCATCAGCGGGATGAGCAGGGCCAGCAGGGTCGCGGTGAGCAGAACGGTGCCGGGCACGTCGACCCGGGCGGCCTGGGTGGCCTTGCTCTCCGGCACGTACCGGACGGCCAGCACCACGGCGAGCAGCGCGAACGGCACGTTCACCAGGAAGACCGACCGCCAGCCGGTGCCGAACAGGTCGGCGGCGACCAGCATCCCGCCGAGCACCTGCCCGATCACCACGGATATCCCGCCGACGGCGCCGTAGATGCTGAGCGCGCGGCCGCGCCGGGCACCGTCGGTGGCGGCGGTGATGGTGCCGAGCACCTGGGGGATCAGCAGCGCGGACGAGGCGCCCTGGGCGGCCCGGGCGGCGACCAGCGACCACGCGTCGGGGGCGAGGCCGCAGGCCAGCGAGGTGAGCGCGAAGGCGGCGGCGCCGGCGACGAAGAGCCGGCGGCGGCCGAAGATGTCGCCGAGCCGCCCGCCGAGCACGAGCAGGACGGCGAAGGCGATGCCGTAGCCGGCCGCGACCAGCTCCAGGACGGCGGGTCCGGCGGCCAAGTCCTTGTCGATGGTGGGCAGGGCGACGTTGACGATGAAGAAGTCGAGCATCGGGAGGAAGGCCCCGAGCAGGACGGTGACCAGTCCGGCGGTGCCGAGGGAGGGCCCTGCGGTGCCTGACGACGAGGTGTGGGGGGCGGCTGCGGGGGCGGTCCGGTGCGAGGCCGGGGCGACGGCGAGTGGTTGAGTCACGGGTCATACGATCCGCCTCGCCGTACCCTGGTACCAGAGTGTGGTTATCCAGGTATAAGAAGTACCTGGCAACAGGATGCGGACTGCCGCATGCTGGGACCATGAGCCTGATGACCCCCGTTGCGCAAGCCCGTCCCGGCTCGGCCGCGCCGCACCGCAGCACCTCCGGTGACGCCCGTCGGCACGACCTGGCGGCGTTCCTGCGCAGCCGCCGGGAGCGCATCGCACCCGAACAGGTGGGCCTGCCGATGACCGGCCGCCGCCGCACCCCGGGGCTGCGCCGTGAGGAGGTCGCGCAGCTCGCCGCCGTGGGGGTGACCTGGTACACGTGGCTGGAGCAGGGCCGGGACATCCAGGTGTCCACCCAGGTGCTGGACGCGGTGGCCCGGGCGCTGCTGCTGGACCCGAGCGAGCGGGCGCACCTGTTCACCCTGGCCGGCGCGGAGGACCCGGCGCCGATCCAGGACTGCCCCTCGGTGACCCCGAGCGTCCGGCTGGTGCTGGACCAGCTGGCGCCGTACCCGGCCGTGGTGCTCAACGCCCGCTACGACGTGCTGGCGTACAACGCGCAGTACACCGGCTTCGTCGGCAGGCTGGACGAGCTGCCGCCCGAGGACCGGAACCTGATGTGGCTGGCGTTCACCGACTCGCACTTCCGTCAGGTCCTGATCGACTACCGGACCGAGCGCCTCGGCATGGTGGCCCGGTTCCGCGCCGCGATGGCCGACCACTCCGCCGGACCGGCCTGGAAGGCGCTGCTGGCCCGGGTGCGCAAGGCGTCGCCGGACTTCGAGGAGGAGTGGCAGCGGCACGAGGTGATGCGGCCGAGCAACGGGATCAAGCGCTTCCAGGTGCCGGGCGTGGGCCTGCTGCGCTGCGAGTACACCAACTTCTGGCTCAGCCCCCGGCTCGGGACCCGCATCGTCAGCTACACCCCGCTGGACGAGGAGACCCGGTCGCTGATGGACAAGCTGCCGACGAGCCTCTAGGCCTCTTGGCGGGTCGCCCGCTAGCCGCGTATCGCCTCCCGCCCGAGCAGCAGGCACACCGCCGCCAGCGGCAGTTCGACGCAGAACGCCATCACCAGCGCGGCCAGCACCGCGTGCCCCGGCCCGGCGAAGGCGATGTCCACCAGCGCGTCCCCGGCGAGCAGCAGGGCCACCGCCGCGCCCGCCCACAGCGCGGCGGGGCTGCACCGGAGCAGCAGCGCGTCCAGCGACAGCAGGCCGGCGAACTCCAGCAGGTCGAGCACCGCCCACGGGGTCTCGTGGTTGACGGCCAGGATCATCAGCCAGGGCAGCAGCGCGACGGCCGCCAGCCGCGGCGCCTGCCGCAAGCGCTCCGGCAGGACGTACGCCGGGGCGCCCGAGACGACGGCGATGGTCATGCCGCACCCCCGACCACCGCGACCTGACGCTCCCGCACCCGCTCCAGCGGCAGCCGCTCGGCCGGCCCGCCGGCCGGGTGCTCGACCAGCACCGCGTCGAACGGCCCCTCGGCCCAGGCGAGCCAGAAGCTCCCGGCCACCGTGACCACCTGGGCCGCCGAAGCCGTCCGGAACGAACGGGCCGTACGGAACAGCCGCCGCCCGCCGGTGAACAGCACCGAGGGTGCCGCGCCGTCGGCCGGCAGCCGACCCCAGGCGAGCACGTGCGAGCGGTTCCCGGCGGCCGGGCTGCGCCGGGCGCCGCGCACCAGCTGCGGCGTGAGCCGGGCGGCGACCAGGACGTCGGCCAACTCACCGTACTGGTAGAGCTCCAGCGCGGCCCGGCCGCGGCCGGACCCGACGCTGCGGACCGACCAGGGCCCGGCCCCGGTCGGCAGCGTCCCCTCCGGCCCCGACGCCGGGTGGAGCGCGCCCCCGGGAACACCCCCGTGGTTCCCGGGGACGGGCCGCCCGTGCGGCGGAGTGGCGGAGTGCGATGCAGTGCTCGTCATGCCCCCAAGCTTTCCGCCCCGAGGGGCCTCCTGTCGGTGGTGCCCCACACCGAATCGGGGGTGTACCTAGCTACACCCCCACCGGGCACCCCCCTTCATGGCGGCTCTTGATCACCGGGCCCTACGCTGTCCGCCATGCCCTCCACCACGTTGCGCCGAGCGCTCGTCAGGAGCCTCCGCCGCCCGCCGTGGTCGGCCGGGGCCTGGCGGGACACCCGCTTCATAGCGGCCGGAATACCCGTGGCCGTGCCGGTCTGGCTGGCCGTCACCGAGTCCGACCTGCTCTTCCCGACCCTCGGGGTCGTGCTGCTGTGCGTCCGTCCGCTGTCCGCCCTCCAGCGCAGCCGGCTGCGCGCCCTGCACGGGGTGGAGGTGGCGCCGCCGCGCCCCGGCGACGGGCCGACCCGGCTGCTGGGCCGACTGCGCCTGGTGCTGACCTGGCGCCAGACCGCCTACCACCTGGTGGTCGGCCCGGTGCTGGCGCTGGGCTCGCTGGCGGTGCTGTACGTCTGGGGCACGGCCCTGGTGCTGGCCACGGTGTCCGGCTGGAGTTGGCTGATGCCCCCGGCCAGCGGGCTGCGGGGAGAGTGGCCCGTTCTGCTCGGATTCACGGTCGGCGGCCTGACGCTGGCGGTCGCGGCCCCCTGGCTGGCGGCGCTGACGGCCTGGCTGGAGGTACGGGCGGCGCGGCTGCTGCTCGGCCCCAACCGGACGGAGCGGCTGGAGCAGCGGGTCGAGGAGATCGCCGAGAGCCGGGCCGGGCTGGTCGACGCGGTGGACGCCGAGCGCCGCCGGATCGAGCGCGACCTGCACGACGGCGCCCAGCAGCGGCTCACCTCCCTCGCGATGAACCTGGGCCTGGCCCGGCGCACCCTCAAGGACGTCCCGCCCGAGGTGATGCAGGTGATCGTGGACGCCCACGAGGAGGCCCAGGCCGCCATCGACGAGCTGCGCGACCTGGTCCGCGGCCTGCACCCGGCGGTCCTGGAGGACCGCGGCCTGGACGCGGCGCTGTCCGGCATCGCCGCCCGCGCCCCGCTGCCGGTGCGCCTGGACGTGGACCTGTCCGCCCCGGTCGCCCCGACCGTCGAGGCGGTCGCCTACTTCACCGTCTCCGAGGCGCTCACCAACGTCGCCAAGCACGCCCGCGCCAAGCAGGTCGAGGTGTCGGTGCGTACGGCCGGCGGCCGACTGCGCCTGGTCATCAGCGACGACGGCGTGGGCGGCGCGGACCCCTCGCGCGGCACCGGGCTCACCGGTCTGCGCAAGCGCGCCGCCTCGGTCGACGGCACGCTGTCCGTTCTCAGCCCCCTCGGGGGGCCCACCACCATCACCGTGGAGTTGCCGTGCGCGCTGTGATCGCCGAGGACTCGGTCCTGCTCAGGGTCGGCCTGGTCAAGGTCCTGGAGGCGGTGGGCTTCGAGGTCGTGGCCGCCGTCGGGGACGCCGTCGAACTGCTGGCCGCCGTCGAGGAGCACCGCCCCGGGGTGGTGGTCGCGGACGTCCGGATGCCCCCGGGCTTCACCGACGAGGGTGTCAAGGCGGCGATGGTGATCCGGCAGCAGTGGCCGGAGGTCGCCGTGCTGCTGCTCTCCCAGTTCGTGGAGGAGCGCTACGCCGCCGACCTGCTGGCCACCAACACCAGCGGCGTCGGCTACCTGCTCAAGCAGCGGGTGGCCAATGTGGACGACTTCGTGGACGCGCTGCAGCGGGTCGCCGAGGGCGGCACCGCGCTGGACCCGGAGGTGGTGGCCCAGCTGCTGCTGCGCCGCCACCGGGACCCGCTGGAGAAGCTGACCCCGCGCGAGCGGGACGTCCTCGCCCTGATGGCGGAGGGCCGCTCCAACGCGGCCATCGCCGCCTCCCTGGTGGTCAGCGACAGCGCGGTGGCCAAGCACATCAACTCGATCTTCACCAAGCTCGACCTGCCGCCGGCCGACGACAGCCACCGCCGGGTGATGGCGGTGCTGCGGTTCCTGGAGGTCGGGTAGCCGTGGGCGTGGTGAAGGCCTGGCGGGTCACCGGGACGATCGCGACGGTCCTGGTGATGCTCGGTGCGGGGCTGCAGACCTGGTCGATGGCGGCGCAGCAGCGGACCAGCACGACCCGGCCGTACGACCGCGAGATCCACCGGGTCCGGCTGGAGACCGGCAGCGCCCAGGTCCGGGTGCACCCGGGCCGGGACGGCCATGTGGTGGTCCACCAGCGGCTGGACTGGCTGGTGCGCAAGCCGGTGGTCTCCGCCACCTTCGCCGACGGCGTGCTCACCGTCGGCGTGCACTGCCGGAAGGTCCTGCCGTTCGCCGACTTCGGCTGCGGCGCCGAGCTCGACCTGGAGGTGCCGGCCGCGACCGAGGTGACCGGGTCGGTCGGCTCCGGCTCGGTCTCCGTGGAGGGCCTGAGCGGTGCCGTGCGGATGGAGCTCACCTCCGGCGAGCTGGTGCTGGTGGACACCTCCGGCGAGGTGTACGCGCACGCCACCTCCGGGCTGGTGCAGGGCACCAACCTGAGCGCGCGGAAGGTGGACGCCGCGACCACCTCGGGCTCGGTGCAGCTGTACTTCGCCAAGGCCCCGTACGACGTGAACGCCGTGGCGACCTCCGGCTCGGTGACGATGAGCCTGCCGAAGGAGAGCCGCTACGCCTTCACCGGCGAGATCGGCAGCGGCAGCGGAGGGATCGACCCGCTGCTGGCGGACTCCGCCAGCCCGAACCGGATCCACGCCGCGGTCTCCTCGGGCTCGGTCTCGATCTATCCGGCGCCGCAGTAGCGGTGCGCCTTCCACAGGCGCCCCGCTCCATACGGAGGAAGCCGCTCACCCGGGTGGGGGAGAATGAAGAGTCCCGTCCCCCTACCCGAGGTCAGCCGCGCATGACAGCCACGCCCGCACCCACCGCGCCCGAGACCGAGTTCGCGCCGCTGGACATCGGCCCGATCCGGGTGTGGCCGCCCGTCGTGCTGGCACCGATGGCCGGCATCACCAACGCGCCGTTCCGTACCCTGTGCCGCGAGCAGAGCGGCGGCAAGGGCCTGTACGTCTCGGAGATGATCACCACCCGGGCGCTGGTCGAGCGCAACGCCAAGACCATGCAGCTGATCAAGTTCGACCCGAGCGAGAAGCCGCGTTCGATCCAGCTGTACGGGGTGGATCCGGTGACCGTCGGCAAGGCCGCCCGGATGATCTCGGACGAGGGCCTGGCCGACCACATCGACCTCAACTTCGGCTGCCCCGTCCCCAAGGTCACCCGCAAGGGCGGCGGCTCGGCGCTGCCGTACAAGCGCAACCTGCTGCGCGAGATCCTGCGCGAGGCGGTGGCCAACGCGGGCGACCTGCCGGTGACCATGAAGATGCGCAAGGGCATCGACGACGACCACCTGACCTATCTGGACGCCGGCCGGATCGGTGCCGAGGAGGGCGTGGCCGCGATCGCCCTGCACGGGCGCACCGCCGCCCAGCACTACGGCGGGACAGCCGACTGGTCGGCGATCGCCCGGCTGCGCGAGTCCGTCCCGGCGCACATCCCGGTGCTGGGCAACGGGGACATCTGGTCGGCCGACGACGCGCTGCGGATGATGCGCGAGACCGGCTGCGACGGCGTCGTGGTCGGCCGCGGCTGCCTGGGCCGGCCGTGGCTGTTCAAGGACCTGGTCTCGATCTTCGAGGGGGACGTGGACTACGCCCGCCCCGACTTCGGCTATGTGGCCCGGGCGATGGTGCGCCACGCCCAGCTGCTCGGCGAGTGGCTGGGGGACGAGGCGCGCGGCGTGATCGACTTCCGCAAGCACGTCGCCTGGTACACCAAGGGCTTCTCGGTCGGCTCGGAGTTGCGGGTGAAGCTCGCCAACGCCTCCTCGCTGGCCGATCTGGCCGAAACGCTGGCCCAGGTGGAGCAGACCCAGTCCTGGCCGATCGGCGCGGACGGCCCGCGCGGGCGCACCAGCGGCAACAACCGGGTGGTCCTGCCGGAGAACTGGTTGGACGATCCGTACGACTGCGCCCGGCCGGGCGCGGACGCCGAATCGGACACCTCTGGCGGATGATCTGTCCGTAGTGGCGAGATGGGCCCCCTCGGCCCGGTCGCCAGTCGGTCCTGGCCCTCTTGTCCATTCTGGACAGGAGGGCTCCTTTTTGGCGCTCCGATGTCACGGAGCGAGCACATTCCTGGACGGGGTGCGACGATCGGCGGAGCTGGTCTACGCTCGACCGGCGAGATGCGCTGGTGACGCTTGCCACACGGAGTTGCGACTGACGGCCGGTCGGTGGACGAAATGGACAGGTCGGCGGTGGATCGCTTCCCGAAGCCGATCCGGGCGCGATCGGTCGATCCGGGTGCAGGAAATCAAGCCGGGGCAACGCGACGGACGCACGGCCGCTACCCAGCGTCCGAATCGGGCGATCTTCGGGTTTCGTTGTCTTCAAGACTTGAAGGCTGGCTAGCGTCAGGAGGACGATTTCACCAACAGAGGTGAACGCCTTTATGTGCATTCGATCTAGCGGGTTACCCCTCGGTACCGGCCTCGTGTGGCCTATTCAGGGCAGAGAAGTGCCTTCGAAATGGGTATGTTCTCCGGCGTCAGGGCAACCGCGTACGAGGAGACCGACCCGTGCCGTCCCAGCAGAAGTTTGTTTACTCCTTCACCGAAGGAAACAAGGACCTCAAGGATCTTCTTGGCGGCAAGGGCGCGAACCTGGCCGAGATGACCAACCTGGGCCTCCCCGTCCCCCCGGGGTTCACCATCACCACCGAGGCCTGCAAGGTCTTCCTGGAGACCGGCAGTGAGCCGTCCTCGCTGCACAAGGAGATCAGCGCCCACCTGGAGGCCCTCGAGCAGGAGATGGGCAAGAAGCTCGGCCAGGCCGACAACCCGCTCCTCGTCTCGGTCCGCTCCGGCGCCAAGTTCTCCATGCCCGGCATGATGGACACGGTCCTCAACATCGGCCTCTCCGACTCCTCGGTGGCCGGCCTCGCCGCCCAGTCCGGCAACGAGCGCTTCGCCTGGGACTCCTACCGCCGCCTGGTCCAGATGTTCGGCAAGACCGTGCTGGGCGTCGACGGCGAGCTGTTCGAGGAGGCCCTGGACGAGGCCAAGCACGCCAAGGGCACCGTCAACGACCTGGACCTGGACGCTTCCGACCTCCGGGAACTGGTCGAGGTGTTCAAGGGCATCGTCGAGCGCGAGACCGGCCGGGCCTTCCCGCAGGACCCGCGCGAGCAGATGGACCTCGCCATCCACGCCGTCTTCCACTCCTGGAACGGCGACCGCGCCCGGCTGTACCGCCGCCAGGAGCGCATCCCGAACGACCTCGGCACCGCGGTCAACGTCTGCACCATGGTCTTCGGCAACCTCGGCGAGGACTCCGGCACCGGCGTCGCCTTCACCCGCGACCCCTCCACCGGCGCCCAGGGCGTCTACGGTGACTACCTGTCCAACGCCCAGGGCGAGGACGTCGTCGCCGGCATCCGCAACACCCTGCAGCTGTCCGAGCTGGAGAAGCTCGACAAGAAGTCGTACGACGAGCTGATGGCGATCATGCAGAAGCTCGAGAACCACTACCGCGACCTCTGCGACATCGAGTTCACCATCGAGCGCGGCAAGCTCTGGATGCTGCAGACCCGCGTCGGCAAGCGCACCGCCGCGGCCGCCTTCCGGATCGCCGTCCAGCTGGTCGACCAGGGTCTGATCGACCTGGACGAGGCCCTGATGCGCGTCACCGGCGGCCAGCTGGCCCAGCTGATGTTCCCGCGCTTCGCCCCGACCGCCGAGTCCAAGCAGATCGGCTGGGGCCTCGCCGCCTCGCCGGGCGCCGCGATCGGCAAGGTCGTCTTCGACTCCTACACCGCCGTCAAGTGGTCCCGCTCCGGCGAGAAGGTCATCCTGGTCCGCCGGGAGACCAACCCGGACGACCTGGACGGCATGATCGCCGCCGAGGGCATCCTCACCTCACGCGGTGGCAAGACCTCGCACGCCGCCGTCGTCGCCCGCGGCATGGGCAAGACCTGTGTCTGCGGCGCCGAGGAGCTGGAGGTCGACACCAAGGCCCGCCGCTTCACCACCGCCGACGGCCTGGTGGTCGAGGAGGGTGACATCGTCTCCATCGACGGTGCGTCCGGCAAGGTCTACCTCGGTGAGGTACCCGTGCTGCCGTCCCCCGTGGTCGAGTACTTCGAGGGCACCCTGCACGCCGGCGCCGACGTCCAGGGCGGGCTGGTCCAGGCCGTCCACCGGCTGATGTCGCACGCCGACGGCCGCCGCCGCCTCGCCGTGCGCGCCAACGCCGACAACGCCGAGGACGGCTCGCGCGCCCGCCGCTACGGCGCCCAGGGCATCGGCCTGTGCCGCACCGAGCACATGTTCCTCGGTGAGGAGCGCCGCAAGGAGGTCGAGCACCTGATCCTCGCGGACAACGACAAGGGCCGCGAGCTCGCCCTCTCCACCCTGCTGCCGCTGCAGAAGAGCGACTTCCTGGAGCTCTTCCAGGCGATGGACGGGCTGCCCGTCACCGTCCGCCTGCTCGACCCGCCGCTGCACGAGTTCCTGCCGGACATCACCGAGCTGTCGGTGCGCGTCGCCCTCGCCGAGGCCCGCAAGGACCCGAACGAGAACGACCTGCGCCTGCTCCAGGCGGTGCACAAGCTGCACGAGCAGAACCCGATGCTGGGCCTGCGCGGTGTGCGCCTCGGCCTGGTCATCCCCGGCCTGTTCGGCATGCAGGTCCGCGCCATCGCGGAGGCCGCCGCCGAGCGCAAGCTGGCCGGCGGGGACCCGCGCCCCGAGGTGATGATCCCGCTGGTCGGCACCGTCCAGGAGCTGGAGCTGGTCCGCGACGAGTGCGAGCGGGTGCTCGCCGAGGTCGCCCAGTCCACCGGCGTCCAGCTGGACATCAAGCTCGGCACCATGATCGAGCTGCCGCGCGCCGCGGTGACCGCCGGTCAGATCGCCGAGGCCGCCGAGTTCTTCTCCTTCGGCACCAACGACCTGACCCAGACCGTCTGGGGCTTCTCCCGGGACGACGTGGAGGCCTCGTTCTTCACCGCCTACCTGGAGAAGGGCATCTTCGGGGTCTCCCCGTTCGAGACCATCGACCGCGACGGCGTCGGCTCCCTGGTCAAGCACGCCGTCGAGGCCGGCCGGGCCACCCGCCCGGACCTCAAGCTCGGCGTCTGCGGCGAGCACGGCGGGGACCCGGAGTCGGTCCACTTCTTCCACGAGGTGGGGCTGGACTACGTCTCCTGCTCCCCCTTCCGGATCCCGGTGGCGCGCCTGGAGGCCGGCCGCGCCGCCATCGAGTCGGCGGGCAGCGACTCGCGCTGAGAGGGTAGGCATCCCCTACTCAAGCGCGGGTACGACTGACCGCTCACCCTCCCGTCGGGAGGGCGTACACCGGAGCTCGGCGCAGGAGAACCGGCGTGCGTAACACGGCCGGGCGGGGACGGACAACGGCGTCCGTCCCCGCCCGGCCGTACGTCTGCGCACGGCGCCGTGTGGCCTCGGCCACGTGTGCAGCTCGCCCGGCCGGGCGGCGGCGCCTGCCAAGCTGGACCGCATGACCAGAAGCAAGAGCCCGCTCGTCGTCGTGGCCGTCCTGATCCTGGCGGTCCTCGCCGGAGCCGGCTACCTGCTCGCCGGCAGGGGCGGCAGCAGCCACCCCAAGGCCGCCGCGAGCGCCACCACCGCGGCGAAGCCCTCGGCCCCCAAGCCCACCCCGCCGTCCGGCGGCACCCCGGCCCCGAGCGGCAGCTGGGTGCCCGCCGACCCGGCGCTGGCCGACGTCTGCCGCACCAAGCTGCCCAGTCAGGCCCAGGACACCATCGCCCTGATCGCCAAGAACGGCCCCTACCCGTACAACCGGGACGGCATCGTCTTCGAGAACCGCGAGAGCCGTCTGCCGAAGAAGGCCGGCGACTACTACCACGAGTTCACCGTGGTCACCCCGGGCTCCAACGACCGCGGCACCCGTCGGGTCGTCACCGGCGGCGCCGGCGAGCAGTACTGGTCCCCGGACCACTACGCGACCTTCCAGGAGATCGACCCGCGCTGCTGAGAGTACTTCCGATTCGGAAAGTAGCCGCCGTAATGGAATTACTTTCCCTGCATGTCGATTGGTACGTTGGGTGCGTCCGGCCGACGAAGGTCAAGCCGAACCGGGCGGCGGATCCTGCGACGGCAGGCTAAACACGTTTCCCATACCGGGCCTCGGCCTGGCGTCGCCGGGAGTGGCTCGGAGACGGAAAACGCACGTGGAGCCGTATCAGACCAGGCGCAAGCCGGGCAGTCGGCGATGAAGCGTGAACCGTAGTCGTGTCCGAAAGGCCGCGAACGGACCTTCCGGGCAGAAACGTCCGGAGTGTTGAGGTCCCCTGAGGGCCGACGCAACGGAAGCCATGAGTGACTCCATGTCTGCCAACTGGCTTGCCGTCGAGGCGCTGTACCTGGCCAACTGCGCCAGGGCAGCCGCCTGGCGGCGGGGCGGGGTCCCCCGCTGGAAACGGGCCACCCAATAGTGGGGGCCGACTCAGCGCCCCGCCCTCGATCCGCTGCTCCAGCACGCCACCCGGCTGACCGTGCTCGCCTTCCTCGGCGCCTGCCGCGAGGCCGAGTTCGCCGCCGTCCGGGATCACTGCGAGGTCTCCGACTCCGTCCTCAGCAAGGCCGCCACCGCCCTGGAGGAAGCCGGCTACCTGGTGGTGAAGAAGGGCTACGTCGGCAAGCGCCCGCGCACCTGGCTGGCCGCCACCCGCGAGGGCCGTGCCGCGCTCGCCGCCCATCTCGCCGAACTCCAGCGACTGGTCGCCGCCGCCGAGGCCGCCGGAGCCCAACACACCTGAAATGTCTCTGAGTTCACTGGGCCCGCCGCCAGGTGATGCGGTGGTGCCGGCCGTGGGGGCCGGTGGTGAGCAGGGCGGTCAGTTCGTGCAGCACCGGCGCCGGGTCACGGCGGAGCTGGGTCGGGGTGGTGCGGACCACCGGGAGGCCGGAGGCGGTGAGGCGGTTGGCGCGGGCGAGGCCGCGTTCGTGGTCGGCCGGGCGCAGGTGGTAGGCGCGGGAGTCGATCTCCAGCGCCACGCAGGCGTGCGGCCAGTAGGCGTCCGGGACGGCGAGGAAGCGGCCGTCCAGGAAGAGCACCGGGTTCCAGAGCGGCTCGGGCAGGCCCGCACCGGAAAGCACGTCGCGGGCCTCGCCCTCCACCACCGAGCGGACCCCGGCGGTCAGGTCCTCCACCACCCGGGCCACCTGAGGCAGCGCCAATGCGCCCGTCCGGGCCAGCAACTGGTCCAGCAGCTCGCCGAGTTCACAGTGTCGCCGTTGCACGGCCTCGGCGCACAGCGCCCGGAACCGGCGCGGCCCGGTCTCCCGCGGCGCGAGGTCCGCCAACGCCCGCGCGACCGTGGCACTCCACAGCCCGTCGTCCCGCTCGAAACCGCCCGGCATCACCCCGGTCGCCCGGTGGACCCGGACGAACTCCCGGTCGGCCACCCGGCGTTGACTGGGAATCAGGACATCCACCTCGGCGAGGTCGGCCGGGTGCCCGGCACTCGGCAGCCCGGCGTCGGCCAGCACCGCGAGCCCGGTCAGCAGCACCTCCCCGGGCTGCGGCTCCCGCCCCTTCGGGCTCGCGTACGCCAGCGCGGCCCGCAGTTTCTGATGAACCGTCAATCGTCCGCTCTGCAGGCAGATCACCCGCGGCAGCACCTGCTGCCACGGCCCGCCCGGCCGCAGCCGGTGGGCGATCGTGCCGGAGGGCATGCCGAGCCGGCGCAACTGCGCCCGGGTGGCGATGTGCTGCTGGTCGGCGCCGAGCAGGGAGACGGGGTCGAGGGGGTTCGCGCGGGTCATGCCCCGGTGCTGCCCGCCCGGATCGGAGGTATGCGAAACATCCCTCGTCGGGGGCGTCGGCGTAACAGTGTTGACGAAACGGCGGTTCAGCGGATCAGCTTGGGCCCACATGATGACCGAATCCCACGGCCCCGCGCTCGACGCGCTCAACGGGCTCTCCGTCGGCGACGCCCTCGGCGCGCAGTTCTTCGTCCCGGAAACCGCCCGGGCCCACCACGCCTCCCGTACCGAACCGCCCGGCCCCTGGCCGTGGACCGACGACACCGAGATGGCCTGCTCGGTGTACGCCGCCCACCGCGAACGCGGCACGATCGACACCTTCGACCTCACCCACGCCTTCGCCCGCCGCCACGACTTCGACCGTGGCTACGGCCCGGCGGCCAACCGGCTGCTGCGGCTGATCCGCGAGGGCGGCGACGCCCAGGCGCTGGCCGCCGAACTCTTCGACGGCCAGGGCTCGTACGGCAACGGCGCCGCGATGCGGGTCGCTCCGCTGGGGGCGGCGTACGCGGATGACCTGGACGAGGTCGTCCGGCTGGCCGTCCGGACGGCGATGATCACCCACACCCACCCGCAGGCCGTGGACGGGGCGATCGCCGTTGCGGTCGCGGCGGCCCTGGCGGTCCGGGCCCGGACCGAGAGCATGACGCCGGAGAGCTTCCTCGGCTGGGTCCGCCACCACACCCCACTGGGCGCCGTCCACGACGGCCTGTCCGAGGCGATCGCCCTGCTCGCCGAGCCGGACCCGCTGGTCGCCGCCAAGGTGCTCGGCAACGGCAGCCGGACCTCCGCCGCCGACACCGTCCCGTACGCCCTGTGGTGCGCCGCCCGACGGCTGACCGACTACCGGGCGGCCCTGTGGGAGGCGATCGCGGCGGGCGGCGACATGGACACCGTGGCTGCGATCACCGGCGGGGTGGTCGCAGCCTACGCCGGTACCGTCGGCATCCCCGCCGCCTGGATGGCTGCCCGCGAACCGCTCCCGGCCTGGGCGTTCCCGGAACCGGGCGGTGTCACCGGCGGCCGGGGCCGCGCGGACATGCTGGTTCCGCGCCGGCATCCCGTCCCCGACGTGGAGTGGACCGACGAGCAGTGGCAGCGCATCCGGGCCGGGAGGCACACGGACGCGCTGGACCACCGCTGGGCGGTGCACACCCACGATGGTTCGGTCAGGATCTGCCGCCCGAAGGACGGCCATCCGGTCTGGGAGGTTGCGGTCACCCGGGTCCGTGGCGGCTGGCGGCCAGTCTCGGTGATTGCCGAGACGAGCCACAACCGTTGGCCGGTGCTGCCCGAGGATCCCCACGGCGCGGCGGTCCTCACCTGGATCCTGAAGACCGCCGCCACCGGTGAACGGTCCCCCCTCAGGCCGTGATCATCAGCTGCCCGGCGCCGCTGCCGCCTTGTCTAAGGCACTCCTGGTTGATCGCCGGATCCGGGGCGCTCGGCGAGGTGGCGGCGGCGATCCGCAGCTCGATGATGTCCCGGACGGCGGGCCACTCGGAGTCCAGGATCGAGTAGAACGCGGTCGAGCGCACCACCCCGTCCAGCCCGCGCGAGTGCGCCCGGCGGACGCCCTCGGAGGTGGCCCCGAGCCGCTCGATCGCGGCCCGCGAGCGCAGGTTGCGGGCGTCCGCCCGCAGCGAGATCCGCTGCACGCCCCAGGTCTCGAAGGCGTGCCGCAGCATCAGCAGCTTGGCCTCGGTGTTGATGCCGGTGCCCTGGGCTCGCGGCGAGAGCCAGGTGTTGCCGATCTCGGCGGCGTCCGGGACGGCCGTCTCCGGATCGCCGAACGGCACGCCGGGCACCGGCGGCCACACCATCGGGCCCTGCCAGTAGTCGAGTTCCAGGAACCGGGTGGAGCCGACCACCCGGCCGTCGGCGACGTTCACCGTCGCGAACGGCAGCGACCGGCCCGCTGCCTGGTCGGCGAGCGCCCGCGCGATGTAGTCGCGGGCGGCTTCCAGGCCGTGCGGGACGGGGGTGAAGGCGTAGGTCGTACGGTCCTCGGCGCCGGCCGTGGCGATGGCCTCGGCATGGTGCGCGGCGAGGGGCTCCAGCCGCACGGTGCGGCCGGTGAGGATGACAGGTACGGGCACGGAACCTTCGGTCCTTCATCGGTCGTAGGGTGCCTCCCGCGCCGGGGTGCGGCACGGGGTGCGGTGGACTGACTTCGCCCCGCTCCGGTTTCCGCCCTCCGGGTACCCGTGTACGCCGGAGGATTCCGGTCGGGCGGGGCGGGGGGCGGCGGCCCGGAACGGGCGGCGCGGGGTGCCGGAACGGACACGGGACCTCGGACCGGTCCGGCGGGAAGTGCGAGGGGACAGTGTGCGTCCGCGAATGGCCGAGAAGGAAACGAGTGCGCGAAGGGAAGCAGGCGGCCAGGTGAAGGCAAGATGCGTCGTGGGTGGCTGCCGGAGCACCGATCCGGGTCGTGATCGACGGCGTTACGGACGACGTGACGACGACGCGACGATGCGAGGCAGCGAGAGGACGATACCCGCCAGAAGGCGGTGCGTCACTTCGCGGCACGCGAATGGCGGCGCGGGCCGCCGCGGCGCGCCCCGGATCGGCCTGCTGAACACCCGTGACCAGGGGCTTTCCCTTCGGGTGCGATCATGGTCCGGAGTGGTCGGCAACGGCCCTCGAGCGAGCCGCCCGCCAGGTCGTCGGCCGGGTTCTCGGCCGGGTCGTCCGACGGACCGTTCGCCGCAGCGGGAATTCCGGCGCCGCCCGGCACGCTGGAGGGGATGAGAGCCGGTCGGATCGGGACGAGCAGAGAACGGGGATGGGTGCGCGGTGCGTGACTTCCAGGCGCTGTACGAGCTGGATCAGCAGGGCGTGGCTGCGGTGGCCGCGGCCACCGCGGAGCTGCGCGACACCGGAGCCGGCCTGGTGCTGCTCCACCACTTCGAGGGCTTCATGGACGCCGGGGAGGCCGGCGGCCAGGTGGTGGCCCACCTGCTGGAGACGGGCTCGCCCCAGGTGGTGGCCCGCTTCGACCACGACCGCCTGGTCGACTACCGGGCCCGCCGCCCCGCGATGGTCTTCGACCGCGACCAGTGGGCGTCCTACGACCCGCCGGAGATCCTGCTCCAGCTGGTCCGCGACGCCGCCGGCGCGCCGTTCCTGCTGCTCAGCGGCCCCGAGCCGGACGTCGAGTGGGAGAGCTTCACGCGCGCCGTCCGCGAGCTGGTGGAACGCTTCGAGGTCCGCCTGGTCCTGGACTTCCACGGCATCCCGATGGGCGTGCCGCACACCCGCCCGGTCGGCCTGACCCCGCACGGCAACCGGCTCGACCTCGCGGCGGGCTACCCGCAGTGGTTCGAGCAGGCGCAGGTCCCGGGCAGCGCCCAGGCCCTGCTGGAGTACCGCCTCGCCGAGGCCGGGCACGACGTGCTGGGCTTCGCGGTGCACGTCCCGCACTACGTGGCCCGCTCGGCCTACCCGGCCGCCGCCGTGCTGATCCTGGAGGCGGTGCAGTCCGCCACCGGCCTGGTGCTGCCCGGCAAGCTGCTGCGCGAGCGGGTCGGCGAGGTCTACGCCGACATCGAGGAGCAGCTGTCCCAGGGGGACGGCGAGTTGCGCTCGGCGATCCGCGGCATGGAGGGCCAGTACGACGCGGTCGCGGGCGCGGAGGGCCGGGAGAGCCTGCTCGCCGAGCCGGTCGACCTGCCCTCGGCGGACGAGCTGGGTCGGCGCTTCGAGGAGTTCCTCGCCGAGCACGAGCGCGGCGCGGAGTAGGCGGCGCGGGGTAACCGGCGCGGCGCGGTTCGGGCCTGCCGGGAGTCATCCGGCGGGCCCGTACGTTGGACCCCGGGGTGCCCGGGGTGCCCGGGGTGCCCGGGGTGCCCGGGGTGCCCGGGGTGCCCGGGGGACGGGCCGCCGTACGGAGCCGCCCGCCACTCGTACCCCCGGAGGGACGCCATGCCGAGGACCACACGCCCGACCGTCGCCGTGACGGCTGGGGTGGCCGCCCTGCTGCTGGCCGGGTGCGGCGGCGGGGGCGGTTCGGACGCTTCGACGCCGGGCTTCGCGGGCGCGCTGCCCGGCCGGCCGGCCGCCGAGGCGACCCCGACACCCACGCCGACCCCCACCCCGACACCCACCGGCCCGTACGTGGCGCTCGGCGACTCGTACACGGCGGGCATGAAGATCGCCCCGCAGGTCGGCGAGCCCAGCGGGTGCTCCCGCTCCGGGGCCAACTACCCCGCCCTGGTGGCGAAGGCGCTCGACCTGCCGCCCGCGCAGTTCCGGGACGTCAGCTGCAGCGGCGCCCGCACCGGGGACCTGCGGGCCCCGCAGACGACCGACGGCGGGCCCAACCCGGCCCAGCTGGATGCGCTGACCCCGGCCACCCGGCTGGTCACCGTCGGGATCGGCGGCAACGACGCGGGCTTCATGCAGGTCGTCACCGAGTGCGCCAAGGACAACCTGGTGGGCGCGGTGAAGGGCCTGGTCAGCGACGACCGGGCGGACGCGCCCTGCCGGGAGCACTACTCCACCGGCGGCGGCGACCAGCTGCAGGCCCGGGTGGACGCGACCGGCGAGCAGGTCTCCCAGATCCTCCAGGAGATCCGGCGGCGCTCCCCGCAGGCCCGGGTCTACGTGGTCGGCTACCCGGCGCTGTTCCCGGCCGACCCGACGAGCTGCTTGCCGGTGCTCGGCAGGACGGTCGCGCCGGCGGACCTGGGCTTCCTGGCGGAGAAGGAGCAGCAGCTCAACGGGATGCTCAGGAAGCGCGCGGAGGCCGCCGGGGCGGTCTTCGTGGACATCGCGGGCCCCTCGGCCGGGCACGACATGTGCGCGGGGGAGGACGCCCGCTGGATCGAGCCGCCCTTCCCGGCCCGGGGACTGGCGCCGGTGCACCCCAACGCCAAGGGGCAGGAGGCGGCGGCCGCCGCGGTGCTGAAGGCCGTCCGGGGCTGAGCGCGCCCCGGGGAGCGGCGCGGGGACCGGGCCGTCCGGGTGCGAGCGGTCAGCGGGGAGGGACACCGGCGCGCCGCCCACCATTCACGCCCTGGCCCGCGCCCCTTCGCGCGCGGCACACCCCGCGTGTCGGAGGCGCGGCGTACCGTGACATGCATATGGATGACACCACGCACCGCCTCGCCGCCCCGCTCCCGTACGACCACGCCGCCGAGGCCCGCTGGGTCCCCGAACCGGACAAACGCCCCGGCCGTACGGCGTTCCAGCGCGACCGCGCCCGGGTGCTGCACTCGGCGGCGCTGCGCCGGCTGGCCGGCACCACCCAGGTGGTCGCCCCGATGCGCAGTGACTTCCCGCGCACCCGGCTCACCCACTCGCTCGAATGCGCCCAGGTCGGCCGGGAGTTGGGCGCGGCCCTGGGCTGCGACCCGGACCTGGTGGAGACCGGCTGCCTGGCCCACGACATCGGCCACCCGCCCTTCGGCCACACCGGCGAGGAGGCCCTCGACCAGGCCGCCGAGGCCTGCGGCGGATTCGAGGGCAACGCCCAGTCGCTGCGCATCCTCACCCGGCTCGAACCCAAGCGCTTCGCGCCCCAGGAGGAGCAGCCCGCCGCCCGGCTCGCCCCCTGGCCCGGCCGCAGCGTCGGCCTCAACCTGACCCGGGCCGCCCTGGACGCCGCCACCAAGTACCCGTGGACCAAGGGCGCCCACCCCACCGACCCGGCCTCGCCCAAGTACGGCGTCTACGCCGACGACCTGCCGGTCTTCCGCTGGCTGCGGGCCGGCTCCCCGGCCGGGCGCAAGTGCTTCGAGGCCACCGTGATGGACTGGTCCGACGATGTGGCCTACTCCACCCACGACGTCGAGGACGGCCTCCAGGCCGGCCACATCGACCCGGCCGCGCTGCGCGCCCCGAGCGAGCGCGCCGAGCTGTTCAAGGTCGCCGAGCGCTACGCCCCGGACGCCGAGCCGGAGGAACTGGCCGCCGCCCTGGACCGGCTGCTCGCCCAGGACTGGTGGCCGCGCAGCTACGACGGCACCGCGCGCGCCCGGGCCGGGCTCAAGGACCTCACCAGCCAGCTGATCGGCCGTTTCTGCCTGGCCGCCGAGCAGGCCACCCGCGCCCGCTACGGCCCGGGCCGGCTCACCCGCTACACCGCCGAGCTGGTGGTGCCCAGGGGCGTCCGGCTGGAGTGCGCGGTGCTCAAGGCGGTCGCCGTCCGCTTCGTCATGCAGCGCGACGAGCAGGCCCAGCTGCGGGCCCGTCAGCGGATCGTGATCGCCGAGCTGGCGTACGTGCTCACCCAGCGGGCCCCCGAGGGGCTGGACCCGGTCTTCGCCGCGATGTACCGCGAGGCCGAGGACGACCGCGCCGCGCTGCGCACGGTCGTCGACCAGATCGCCACCCTGACGGACGCCTCGGCCCTCGCCCTGCACGCCAGACTCGTCGGCGCCGCCTGGTCGTGAGCGCGGAACGGGCACCGGCCCGTACCACGGCTCGAAACCCCGGCCACCCCAGTAGACTTCCGGGGTGGCCGGGCGGATCAGGGACGAAGACGTACAGGCGGTGCGCAGCGCACTGCCGATCGACGCGGTGGTCGGCGACTACGTACAGCTGACCAACGGTGGCGGCGGCGAGTACAAGGGCGTTTGCCCCTTCCACGACGAGAAGTCCGCCTCCTTCTACGTGAACCCCGCCAAGGGTGTCTTCCACTGCTTCGGCTGCCAGGAGAACGGCGACACCATCGCCTTCCTGATGAAGATCGAGCACTTCACCTTCGCCGAGGCCGTCGAGCGGATGGCCGCCCAGGCCGGCATCACCCTGCGCTACGAGGAGGGCGGCTACAGCCCCCGCCACCAGCAGGGCGAGCGGACCCGGCTGGTCGAGGCGCACAAGGTGGCCGCCGCCTACTACCAGGAGCAGTTGGCCTCGTCGGAGGCGGAGATCGGCCGCCGCTTCCTGGCCGAGCGCGGTTTCGACGAGGAGGCCGCGAAGGCCTTCGGCGTCGGCTACGCCCCCGTGGGGTGGGAGCACCTGGTCCGTTTCCTGCGCGGCAAGGGCTTCACCGACAAGGAGATCCTGCTCGGCGGCCTGGCCTCGCAGGGCCAGCGCGGCGGCCTGATCGATCGCTTCCGGGGCCGGCTGGTCTGGCCGATCCGGGACATCGCGGGCGAGGTGGTCGGTTTCGGCGCCCGCCGGCTGCGCGAGGACGACAACGGCCCGAAGTACCTGAACACCCCCGAGACGCCGATCTACAAGAAGTCCCACGTGCTGTACGGCATCGACCTGGCGAAGAAGGAGATCGCCAAGTCGGGCCGCGCGGTGGTGGTCGAGGGCTACACCGACGTGATGGCCTGCCACCTGGCCGGGGTGACCTCGGCGGTGGCCACCTGCGGTACCGCCTTCGCCGAGGACCACATCAAGATCATCCGCCGGCTGTTGATGGACACCTCGCAGTACCGGGGTGAGACGGTCTTCACCTTCGACGGCGACGCGGCCGGCCAGAAGGCCGCCCTGCGGGCCTTCGAGGACGACCAGAAGTTCGCCGCCAAGACCTCCATCGCGGTCAGCCCGGGCGGCATGGACCCCTGTGAGCTGCGCCTGGCCCAGGGCGACGAGGCGGTCAAGCAGCTGATCGACAACCCGGTCCCGCTGTTCGAGTTCGCGCTGAACTCGGTGGTGGCCCGGCACCGGGTGGACACCCCGGAGGGGCGTTCGGCGGCGCTGGAGGAGGCGGCCCCGATCGTCGCCAAAATCAAGGACCGCTCGATCCAGCACGAGTACGCCGTCCGCCTGGCCGGCATGCTCGGCATCCTGGACGAGCCCTTCGTGGTCCGCCGGGTCTCGCAGCTGGCCCGCTGGGACCGCGAGCGCCAGCAGAACCCGCGCGGCGCGGGCGCCCGCCGCCCCGAGCCGGTCCAGCCGCAGCGTCCCGCGCAGCCCGCCTTCCGGCTCAATCCGCGCGACCCGGCCCAGTTCGTCGAGCGCGAGCTGCTCAAGCTGGCGCTCCAGCACCCGGACCTGGTCAGCCCGGCCTTCGACCACTACGGCGACGACGAGTTCCCGACCCCGCCGTACACCGCCGTCCGGCAGGCCATCGCCAAGGCCGGCGGCGCCGCGTACGGGGCGACCCTGCCCGACTTCACCGGTGCGGTGCGCGAGGCCTCCCCGGACGACCGGGTGCGCTCGCTGGTGACCGAGCTGACCGTCGAGCCGGTGCGTTCGCGCCGCAAGGCGGACGCGGTCTACGCGGGTGAGTTCCTGGTCAAGCTGCGTCTGCTCGCGGTGGACCGGCGGGTCAACGAGGTCCGCGCCTACCTCCAGCGGCTCGGCCACCGGGCCGACGCCGAGCAGCTGCACGCGGTGCAGACCGAGCTGTGGCAGCTCCAGCAGTACGGGCAGCAGCTCCGCAGCCGGGGCGCGGCGGCGCTGTAGGCGCCGCTGTTCCATCAGCCCGTCGCGCAGAAAGTCGGCGCACGAGTCTCGGCCACGGAGCGTGGCGTACCGCACACTGGAGGGCGTCCCACCTCCGTACAGCGCGGGTCCGCCAGAGTCGCGCCCGCCCCGAGGGGATGCCCGTGGACCAAGGCCTTGCCGCAGCGACCACCGCCAGTAGACGAACCGAACCAGCGGAACCCGCCGAACCGGCCGGGGAGCAGGAGACGGACCACGGCCGGGCCGGGGCGGCGCCCCCGGACGGCGCCCGGGTCCCCGCCCAGGGCCTGCCGGAGGGGCACCCCGACAGCCCGGACGCCGACATCGAGTCCGCCGACGAATCCGCCGACGAGGACGAGCCCCCGGAACCCCCCGAGCCCCCCGAACCCGCCGAGGGCGGCGGCCCGGCTGCCGACCTGCTGCGCCAGTACCTGCGCGAAATCGGCCGGATCCGGCTCCTCACCGGGCCTGAGGAAGTCGAACTGGCCCGCCGGATCGAGGCCGGGCTGTTCGCCGAGGAGCACCTGAACGGCGACCCGCCGCCGCCCGACCCGCTGGCCGGCGAGCTGGACACCCTGGTGGTCCTCGGCCGGATCGCCAAGCGCCGTCTGATCGAGGCGAACCTGCGCCTGGTGGTGTCCGTCGCCAAACGCTACGTCGGCCGCGGGCTGACCCTGCTGGACCTGATCCAGGAGGGCAACCTCGGCCTGATCCGGGCGGTGGAGAAGTTCGACTACGCCCGCGGCTTCAAGTTCTCCACATACGCGACCTGGTGGATCCGGCAGGCGATGAGCCGGGCGCTGGCGGACCAGGCCCGGACGATCCGGGTGCCGGTGCACGTGGTCGAGCTGATCAACCGGGTCGTCCGGGTCCAGCGCGCGCTGTTGCAGGAACGCGGCCTGGAACCGACCGCGGCCGACATCGGCACGGCCCTGGAGCTCACCGAGGAACGGGTGCGCGAGCTGCTCCGGCTGGCCCAGGAGCCGATCTCGCTGCACACGCCGGTCGGCGAGGAGGACGACGTCGCGCTCGGGGACCTGATCGAGGACGCCGACGCCGCCTCGCCCGCCGAGTCCGCGACCTTCCTGCTGCTGCGCCAGCACCTGGACGCGGTGCTGGCCACCCTCGGCGAGCGGGAGCGCCAGGTCGTCCAGCTCCGTTACGGGCTGGACGACGGCCGCCCGCGCACGCTGGAGGAGATCGGCGCGGTGTTCGGCGTGACGCGGGAGCGGATCCGCCAGATCGAGTCCAAGACGCTGGTCAAGCTCCGCGACCACGCCTACACCGAGCAGCTGCGCGGCTACCTCGACTAGGCCGGTCCCTAGGGCGTGGACGGAGACGGGGACGGGGAGGTGGACGGGGAGGCGGACGGAGACCCGGACGGGCTCGGCGCGGCCTGGGCCGGGCTCGCCGAGTCGCCGGGCGTCGTCGGGGCCCCGGCGCCCGGGGGCGGTGAGGCGGGGCCGATCGGGATCGGGGTGGCGGCCACCACCGAGGCCAGGTTGACGACGGTCGTGGTGCAGTTGTGCCCGGCCGGCTGGAAGCCGCAGACCTGGAAGCCGACCCCCGGGTCCGCGGCGTTCAGCATCAGCGAGTAGTTGTCGTAGCCCCAGTGGATCAGGGCCGTCTCACTCTCCCCGGTGCTGTCGGTGATCACCGCGTAGTCCTTGGGCTCGCCCTCGGTGATCGCGGCCCAGGCGGCCTGACAGGTCTGGCTGTAGCGGAGGTAGACGACCACCTTGCTGATGACCTGGGTCTGCAGCGTTCGGGCGTCCTTGCCGCAGCCGGTGGCCTTGGGGTCCTTGTGCGCGCAGCCGACGGCCTGGCAGACGGGGTCGGACGGGACGGGCATCGCGCTGGGGACGGCGGGCGGGGTCGGGGCGTCGGCCGCGGAGGCCTGGTCGTGGTGCCGGGTGATCCGCAGGCCGACCAGCACCAGCAGCAGCGCCAGCACCGCCGCGCCCGAGAGCAGCACCGCCGGGCGTCGCCACCAGGCGACGGCGGGGCGGTCGGCCTCCTCGGCGGCGGGTCCACCGGTCAGCAGTTCCTCGGCCGCCGACTCCTCGCCCGTAGCGGCGGTGGCAGCGGTGACGGCCGGAACAGCCACAGGGGCCTCGCCCGGCTCCTCGACGGAAGGCGCGTCAGCGGCCGGCTCCTCGGCGGCGGTCGACTCCTCGGCGGCGGGCTCCACCGCCAGCCGCCACAGCCGCCGGAGCTCCGCCGCGTCGCACTCCACCGCCCCGACCAGCGCCTCCAACGCCTGCTCGGTCACCACCCGCTTGCCGTTCAGCCAGCGCTCCCAGGAGGCCCGGCTGTAGTGGGTCCGGGTGGCCAGTTCGGCCAGTGAGAGCCCGGCGGTGTCCTTGATGGCCCGGAGTTCCTCCGCCAGTCGCCGGGCGGGTCGGGAGAGTTCCTCGGGCAGTTCTTTCCAGGTGGAAGCCAATGCGGCCCTCCAAGGTCGCGAGACGGGTCACGGGGGACAGGGCAGGAAGTGCACGCCCGGCCCGGGCCGTTCGGTGTCTGCCCTTCTCCAACCTCAGCGGCCTGGCGTCTCAAACTCCAGGTCATGGCGTTGAGACGGACGGAAGTGTCTCACAACCCCCCGGAACGCTCGAACAAGCACGTGTTCGTGGTGCACAGTTCTCTGGCCGGTGCGTTTCGCCGCTCCGGCCGCTTCGTTCGGGCCTCGGCCGGTCGGCCGCGGTGGCCCGACACCGAGTCCCGGATACCCCCACCGTTCGGGGCAGCCTCGCGGGGGGAGGCTGCCCCGAACGCCGGGACCCCCGGTGGGAGGGTGCTTCCCGCGCCCTCCCACCGGCCCCTCCGGGTGGCGTCGCCGCCGTTAGTGGTGGAAGCCCTCGCGGACCGGCATCCCGAGCTCCTTGAGTGGGACGGGCTGGCGCCGCAGCTCCGGCAGCAGCCGGTTGAGGTCGGCCAGCAGCAGATCGGCGAGGTCCCGGGAGAAGCCGTTGCGGCAGACCACCCGGAGCACCGAGAGGTCCTCCCGGTCCGCCGGGAAGGTGTACGCGGGCACCTGCCAGCCGCGCTCGCGCAGCCGCCGCGAGACGTCGAAGACGTCGAAGGGCACGTCCTCGGTGGTGGTGAAGGCGAACACCGGTAGCTGGTCGCCGTGGGTCAGCAGCCGGAAGCAGCCCAGCTTCCCGATCTCCCCGGCCAGATAGGTGGCGACCTCCCGGCAGGCGCCCTGGACGGCCTTGAAGCCCTCCCGGCCGAGTCGGAGGAGGATGTAGTACTGCGCCGCGACCTGTGCGCCGGGCCGGGAGAAGTTGAGTGCGAAGGTCGGCATCTCGCCGCCCAGGTAGTTGACCCGGAAGACCAGCTCCTCCGGCAGCGACTCCTGGTCGCGCCACAGCGCCCAGCCGACGCCCGGGTAGACCAGGCCGTACTTGTGCCCGGAGGTGTTGATCGAGGCCACCCGGGGCAGCCGGAAGTCCCAGACCAGCTCCGGGTCGAGGAATGGCGCCACCATGCCGCCGGAGGCGCCGTCCACATGCACCGGGATGTCCAGGCCGGTGCGCTCCCGGAGCTCGTCCAGGGCCGCGCAGATCTCCGCGATCGGCTCGTACGACCCGTCGAAGGTGGAGCCGAGGACGCCGACCACGCCGATGGTGTTCTCGTCGCACAGGGCGACCGCCTGCTCGGCGCCGAGGTGGAAGCGCTCGCCCTCCATCGGCGCGGTGCGGGCCTCGACCTCCCAGAAGGTGCAGAACTTCTCCCAGCACACCTGGACGTTGACGCCCATCACCAGGTTGGGTCGGGCGCCGGCCGCGTAGCGCTCGGGGTTGCGGCGCATCCAGCGGCGCTTGAGCGCCATCCCGGCGAGCATGCAGGCCTCGCTGGAGCCGGTGGTGGAGCAGCCGACCGCGAGGTCCGGGTCGGGGGCGTGCCAGAGGTCGGCGAGGATGGCCACGCAGCGCCGCTCCAGTTCGGCGGTCTGCGGGTACTCGTCCTTGTCGATCATGTTCTTGTCCAGGCACTCGGTCATCAGCCGGGTGGCCTGCACCTCCATCGAGGTGGTGACGAAGGTCGCCAGGTTGAGCTTGGCGCTGCCGTCCAGCATCAGCTCGTCGTGGATCAGCTGGTACGCGGTTTCGGCCGCGACCGGGCCGTCGCCGAGCCGGTGGACGGGCGGGGCGAGCTGCATCGAGCCCAGCGGGTCGGTGATGCCCAGGAACGGACTGACGCTCAGCCGGCGGCCGTTGCCGGCCCCCTTGTGCAAGGCCATGGGATGCTGTCGCCCTTCACGTCGGTGGCCGTGTCCCGACCCACGCTGCCACCGGTCGCCGGGTGACGCATCTTCAGCGACGGACTCCAGCCAACGCTGCCCCCGGCGGTTTGAGGGCTCCCGGGCGGCCTCAGGCCGACGGGCCCGAGGCCGCCTCCGGGTGGATCTGGTGGCGGGCGGCCCAGTACTGCTGGCGCACCGCCGCGCCGATCGCGAGGTCCTGCTCGCCCTCCGGCTCGACCGTCTCGGCGTCCGGCAGCTCCCACTGCGGCGGCTCCGGGGTGCCCGCCAGCGCCCAGGCCGCCTGCCGGGCGGCGCCGCGGGCGGCGTGCGCGCCCGGCGCCGGCACCACGACCGGGACGCCGAACAGCATCGGGGCGACGTGCCGGACGGCGGGCAGCCGGCCGGCCGTGCCGAGCAGGAAGACCCGCTTGATCCCCACGCCCTGGGCGCGCAGCACATCCAGCGCGTCGGCGATGTTGCAGAGCATGCCCTCGACGGCGGCCCGGGCCAGGTGCTGAGGGGCCATCGCACCGGCCCGCAGACCGGTCAGGGTGCCGGCCGCGTGCGGCAGCGCGGGGGTGCGCTCGCCGTCCAGGTACGGCAGCAGCACCAGGCCGTAGGCGCCGGGGGAGGAGTGCAGGGCGAGGTCGCTCAGCCCGTCCAGGTCCAGACCGAGCATGGCGGCGGTGGAGCGCAGCACCTGGGCGGCGTTCAGGGTGGCGACCATCGGCAGGTGGTGCCCGCTCGCGTCGGCGAAGGAGGAGACCAGGCCGGAGGCGTCCACCACGGCCTTCTCGTGCACCGCGAAGATCGTCCCGGTGCTGCCGAGCGAGACCACCGCGTCGCCCGGGCCGAGGCCCAGGCCCAGCGCGGCGGCCATGTTGTCGCCGGTGCCGGCCGAGATCAGCAGGCCCTCGGGGGTGTGTCCGGCGGGTTCGGCGGGGCCGAGCACCTCGGGCAGCTTGAGCTCGTGGCCGAGCGCCAGCTCGACCAGGTCCTGCCGGTACCCGCCGGTGATCGGGGACCAGTAGCCGGTGCCGGAGGCGTCGCCCCGGTCGGTGGTGCGGCGCTTGGGGTGGCCGAGCAGCTGCCAGACCAGCCAGTCGTGCGGCAGCAGCACCTCGGCGACCCGGCGGGCGTTGGCCGGCTCGAACTCGGCCAGCCAGCGCAGCTTGGCGATGGTGTAGGTGGGGCCGGGCACCGCGCCGATCGCGGAGGTCCAGGCGGCCGGGCCGCCGAGGGCGTCCAGCAGCTTGGCGGCGGCGCCGCTGGAGCGCGGGTCGTGCCACAGGATCGCGGGCCGGACCAGCACCCCGCCCGCGTCCAGGCCGATCATGCCGTGCTGCTGCGCGCTGACGCCGATCGCCCGGACGCTCTCCAGCAGGCCGCCGGTCGCGGCGTCGCCGAGTGAGTGCAGCCACATCTGCGGGTCGGCCTCGCCCGCGCGGAGGTCCTGGTCCTCGGGGACGGGATGGGGGGCCTTCCCGGAGCGCAGTACGGCGCCGGTGTCGGTGTCGCACGCGACGATCCGGGTGCGGTTGGTCGAGCTGTCTATCCCCGCGACGATGGCCATGTCGAGATCATGCCCCAGCCCGGCCCTGGACGCGTCCGGGCCGGGTGAGCCGTTGCCGGTTCGGAACGCCCGGTTGGGGGTTCCTTTGCCGGGGCCCGACCCCGGGCCCCGGCATCACCGCCCGGTCACGGGCGGAAGGTGCCCCAGCTGTCGTCCTCGGCCCGGGTGCGGTTGAGGTACGGCACCCGGTCGGTGACCGCGTTCGGCAGTCGGCCCCCGACCCGGTCCGCGACCGCGCCGGCCGCCTTCCCGGCGACCGCGCCGGCCTGGTGCCGGGCCCGGTCCGTCGCCCCCTGCACCGCGGGGCTCTGGGTGATCTGCCGGGTGACCTTGGCGATCTGTTCGTAGCGCTGGCGCCCGGCCCGCGAGCCCAGGACGTAGCCGGCCGCGAAACCCACGGCCAACGACAGCTTCCACATGATCGGACCCACCCTCTCCTGGCGGCCTTCTGCCGCATTGCCCTACCCGTTGGTCGGGACGGCGAACCGTCCGCGTCCCCAGCATCCCCGGGGGCCGTCGCGGGCGCGCGCGGGGCGCGCCGGGACGGCGGTCCGGGGCGGCCGGGGAAAGCGATTGGCGGACCACCCCCCCGAGTGCGCTAATGTATGTCCCGCAGCGAGCGCCGAGGAGCCCGGGGAACGGGAGCCGAAGCGGAAGCCGATCCCCCATAGCTCAATTGGCAGAGCAGCCGACTGTTAATCGGCAGGTTATTGGTTCGAGTCCAATTGGGGGAGCTCAGGAGAAGGCTCCTCAGGAGCCCACCTCCTGTACGTGGTACGGAAGTTGAGTATCGCGATCCCGCATAGCTCAATTGGCAGAGCAGCCGACTGTTAATCGGCAGGTTATTGGTTCGAGTCCAATTGCGGGAGCTGCACCGGGTCCGCCCGGTGACTGCTCAGAGCGAAGGCCCCTCGGACGACCGGGGGGCCTTCGTGTTGTCGCGGCCCTGTTGCGTCCGTCACCCCGGCCACCGTCGTCGCCGGCCGCTGTCGTCCCGGCCGGGCGCCCGTTCGGTCGGCCGGGGGCCTCCGGCTCAGGTGGTCGCCTTCCGGTAGAGGTCGGCGACGCGCTGGTCGAAGGTGACGCTGTACGAGGTGTCCGGGCTGTCGCCGCCCTCCTGGTAGCCGCCGATCACGCCGACCACCGTGCCGCTCTCGGTGACCCACGGGCTGCCGCTGGTGCCGTCGGTGTAGCCGCCGCAGTCGAAGCGCTCCTGGGTGGAGCTCTGCGAGCGGGTCTTCACCGAGCAGGTGATCGGCTCGTCGCTCTCGTTCGGGTAGCCGGTCACCGAGACCGCCAGCCCGACACCCTGGCCCGTCCCGAGCGGGTTGCCGCCGACCGCGTCCTCGATCTGCCGGCCGTCGGCCCTGCGGACGGTGATGAAGGCCACGTCGTAGTCCGGGTCGTCGTCCTGCGCCCAGCGCGGGTCGACGGTGATCGACTGCACCGACCAAGTCCCGTACGGGGTGTACCCGTTGCGGTAGCCGGGGGTGAACACCAGACCGTCGAGCAGGCCGACCCGCTGGTTCTGCACGCAATGCGCCGCGGTGACCAGCAGATTGCGCCCGGGGCTGTGCACCACGCTCGCGGTGCACGCCCGGGGGCCCTGCGCGGTGTGGATGGACAGGGTGCCGATCCGGTCGCGGGCCGGGTTCGGCTGGGCGACCTCCGCGTTCAGCGGCTTGTCCGGCCCGCCGCACGCGGTGCCGGCGGCCAGCAGCAGGGCGGCCAGCGCGGTCGCCTTGGCCGTACGCGCGGGCGGTACCGGGCGGGGCGCCATCCGGGGCTCCGTCTCGTTCCTCGGGGCGGGCACCCGGGCCGTGCGTTCCGCCGTTCGTGAGGAAGATCTACCAGGCCGTGCCCGTGGGCGCCACTGCCGGGTGTTCGATTCCGGTCCGGTTCAGCCGGTGGCCCGGTCGTAGAGGGCCTGGACCCGGTCGCCGAAGTAGCTGCTGTACGAGGTGTCCGGGCTGTCGCCGCCCTCCTGGTAGCCGCCGATCACGCCGACCACGGTGCCGGTCCTGGTGTTCGGGTCGAAGTCGGTCACCCAGGGGCTGCCGCTGGTGCCGCCGGTGTAGTCGGGGCAGTCGATCCGCAGCTGGGTGGGGCTCTGCTCGGTGGTGGTGTTGGAGCAGGTGATCGGGACGTCGCTGCTGCCCGGGTAGCCGGTGACCCGCACCGGGACCTGGTAGCCGCGGTTGACGCCCAGCTTGTTGGCGCCGAGCACCTGCTGCACCTGCTGCCCGTTCTGGGCCTGGACGACCGCGAAGGCGACGTCCACGTCCGGGTCGGCGCCGCTCTTCCAGCCGTCGTCCACGGTGACCGCCAGCAGCGGCCAGACGCCGCTGGGGGTGTCGCCGCTGCGGTAGCCGGGGACGAAGACCAGGTCGCTGCGCTGGCCGAGCTTCGGGTCCCAGACACAGTGGGCGGCGGTGACGATGAGGTTGAGCCCAGCGCTGTCCACCACGCTGGCGGTGCAGAAGTGGTCGCCGTCCGCGTTGCGGGTGAACACCGCCCCGACCAGGCCGTTGAGCACGGTGGGCTTGGCGGTGCGGGTGACCCCGGTGTGCTTGCCGGCCGCGCCCTTGAGCCGCTTGCTGCTCCAGCCGTGGGTGTCCACGGAGCCGGAGGCCGAGGCGGAGGGCGGCGCCGAGGTGACGGTCGGGGCGAGCCCGCCCGGCCGCGCCGCGGTGGTGCAGCCCGCCGCCGCGAGCACCAGCAGCAGGGCCCCGGCCACGGCTCCCGTCCCACGCATCGTCACCAGCCCAGGCTGCCCTGGACCGGGCCCCCGGCGCCAGCCGGGCTGCGCCGCCCACAGGGGAGCGTCGCGTCGCGCACCCAGGTACGCCCCCGGCGCGCACCACGGGTGATCGACCGGCTATGCTGCCCGGGACGGCCTCGCGGGGCCGTCTGCTGCTGCCGTGGCCGACGACCGGCGCGCGCGGCGAACCGGGGCGGTAGCTCAGCCGGTTAGAGCAGGGGACTCATAATCCCTTGGTCGTGGGTTCGAGTCCCACCCGCCCCACTCCCGATCTGATGCCCCGTCGGGCTATGCAGGCCACTGACCTGCGGAAATGTCGAAACCGCCTGCGAGAACTGTAGGCGAATGACCGTCGGATGACGGTGGCCACGCGCCGATGTTCACCCGCATGGGAACGTTATGTGAACGTTACGCTGACGTTCGGCGGGGCTGAGCAGCACGTTTGCGGGTCGATCGGCTCCGCCCCGTGGGCCAGTCGGCGCAATCCCTTGGGTCGCCTCGGCCCAGGCGGGCCGCACCGAGGTCCGCGGTGCACACCATGGCGGCCCTCGGTGAGGCCGGGGCCGGTGCAGGTGTGCATGACACTCCCCGAACGGCCTTCGGTGCAGGAGCTCGAAAACCTGACAGTCAAGCACGGCGTTGAGTTTGCCGTAATCCACAAGCTTGGCCCAGGATCCAAGGGCGCCATAGGGACGTACTACCTCTCGACCGCAGGCCTACCGGTCAGCCGGCGAAAGTCGACCTGCGCGACGTCTTCAATACCATCCTCTTCGTCAACCGCACCGGAATCCCCTGGAAATACCTCCCGAACGGCTTCCGCAACCAGGGCACCGTCTACGCCTACCGTGCCGCGTGGAGCGACAAGGGAATCCTCGTCCGGCTGAACTGCGATCTCACCGGACTCGCCCGCGTAAAAGAAGGCCGCGACCGTGACCGTGATCGCCGCGAGCCGGTCCGGGAACGCCCTGGGAATACGCCTCCTCAACCAGGCCGAGAAGGCCTACCCCGGCATCTCCAGGAGCCGGGTCGACACCAGCTTCAAGAACGCCGTTGTCGAGTACGGAGCCGGCCTGGGCGTCGACGTCACCGGCCTCACCGCCCAGACCCCCGCCGCCCCGTGAGCCCTCCCGCGCGGAGCCCGGCCCGCCACCCGGGCCCCGCGCGCCGACGGTTCTGCTACTGCCCTGCGTTCCGCTCCCGCGTCTTGCGCTGCATCTCGTTCAGGATGGCCAAGGTCTCGGGGTAGACCGGGGCCGTGCTCTCTTCGACATCTTGCGGATTCTGCCGTGCCGCCGGGAGCAGCTCGTCGTAGCGAGGGTCCCCCGGCTCGAACTTGTGCCACCCGTCGTAGAAGAACCCCTCTGGGGCCCTTCCGCCGTACCGCTGCCAGATGGTGACGCCATTGGCGTCGAGCGTCGGGTTCCCGGTGACGTGGTAGGGCTCATCGGTGACCTCGTACGGCTCAGAATGCTCGCTCAAAATACTCCTCCAGAATCTGCGCCGCCTCGCGGTCGCCGTAGGTGAATTTGTTCAGCGTCCTGGCAGTCCAGTGATTGAACGCCTCGGCGAAGTACTCGTGCGGCTGGCGGGTGTACGCATCCAAACGTGGATTGTCGCCGATCCGGTCCAGGACCTGCTGTCGCACATGCAGCCACTCCGGCTGGCGGCTCAAATTGCCATAGACTTCATCGACCGCGTGCCCGAACTCATGGACAGCAACACTACTGGGCGTCTCGGCAATTGAATTGACCAGGAGTCAACGCTGGCCGGGTACGTACATACCAGGTATGAATTCTGCCGGTGAAGTGCCTCCTACCGGGTTGACGCCGGTGAGGTGGTAGCCGCCCGGAAGCTGCGTGATGGGCCTGGGGCCGACGCTGACCCCGCCGCCTGGCACCTCTTTCAGATGGTCCCAGACCTTTTTGAAGATCTCGGCCGGCACGCGTGCCAGCTCCGTTTTCACCTTCGCGATACTCGGGTGATCTTCAATGTACTCAAGCGGTACCTTGCCGGGCATCGGTAGCTCAGCAGGTTTGGCATGCCTCGGGCCGCGTGGAGCGTTGTCGCCGGGACGTCCGCTTGGTCCTGTCGCGCCACCGGCAGCGCCGACGACGACGTCGAGGGGCGCGACGGGGCCGGTCTTGAACTCGGCGTCGTAGCCGTAGCTGAGGCCTGCGCCGGTGACCATGCGGCCGGGGAGGGAGTCGGCGGCGTTCGCGACCTTGGCGAGGCCGGCGAGGGCCACCGAGGCGCTCTCGGCGCGTTCGGCGGCGTTGGCGACGGCGCGTCCGCCGGCGCCGAGGCCGCCGCCGGCGCCGCCCATGACGCCGCCGGTCTCGGCGGAGTCGAGGGCCTCGTTGAAGCTGTAGCCGCCGTCGTCGAAGAACTCGACCCGGATCGGCTGGGCGACGGCGAGGTCGACGGTGATGGCCTCGACGGCGCCGAACGCGGCGCCGACCAGGACGGTGGCGGCGATGGTGGCGATGGTCGAGGAGACGGTCACGCCCAGGCCCGTGGCGGTGGCGACGATGGTGGCGGCGGCGCCCGTGGCGATGCCCTCGGAGATGCCGGCGGTGAAGAAGGCGAGCGCGGTGCCGGCGACGAGGGTGGCGCCGACGATCGCGGCTTCCTCTTCGAGTTTCTTGATGGCCTTGTCGACCTCGGTGGCGAAGTCCCGCAGGGCCTTGGCCAGGCTGCGGCAGGCGTCGGCGGTTTCGGGGAGCCAGCCCTTGCCCTTGCCAGCGCTGTCCTTGCCGCCGTAGTACTGGCCCCAGAACTTGCCGAAGGCGTCGATGGCCGGACCGTGGTTGTTCGCGACGATCGCCGCGGCGGCCTGGTTGGTGGGCACGGTGACGTTGTCGATGGCGGTGGCCATCGCCTCCCACGCGTCCGCGACCTTGCGCAGCTTGTCCGGATCGGCGTCCGGCCACCACATGCCGGTGAGCTTGCGGACGGCCTTCGCCGTCGTGGACTCACCCATCCGTCGCCCCCGACCGGGACTGGGCGCCGGTCATGCCGACATGTCCTTCTTGGCCTTGTTGTCGGCGCCGGTGTGGTTGTCGGCGTGGGCGTGCAGCCCCTCGTTGATGCTGTTGATCCCCTTGACCAGGACGTCGAGCGCGGAGAGCACGTGGTGGCCGATGCCCATCAGTCGGTCGCGGGTGAGCGCGATCCCGGCGATGGCCATCGGCGGGCAGGAGAAGAGTGCCGAGCCGAGCAGTACCGCCGCCGCGACCACCACCCCCGGCAATCGGAGCAGGTTCCAGTTCATCGCGCCCCCGAGGGCGGCGGTGATCAGCACCGTGATCACCGTCTGCGGCACCGCCTTCACCCCGGCAGCGAACGCCTTGCCGGCCGCCAGCGCCGTGCGCGGGGGCGCGCCGTAGTTCACCCTCCCGTGGGCATCGGCCCCGGAGCCCCCGGCGGCCCTCCGTCGCCCCAGTGGCCACTCCTGTCCGGCTTTCGTACCGGCTCTGGCGTGCTGCACGTAAAAAGTGATATCACTTTGACAGCTGAAGCGGGCACCCGCGCAGCGGACATCGCACAGGGGGGAGTCGGTCCCATGACCACACCGCGTTTCGCCGTCGAGGACGGCCCTGCCGTCGACCTTCCGGCCCCGAGGGTCACCGAACGGATCATCACCGGGGCAGCCGGGTTGCCGGTGCTCGGGGGCGCCCTGCTCGGCCTGGTCGCCGGGTTCGCCTCCGTCATCACCGGAGGGTTCCAGGTGTCCGACGGGAACAAGGGCCTGGGCATCGCCCTGGTGGTCGCCGGGCCCGTGCTGGTGCTGGCCTCGCTGCTGCTGCTGTGCGGGCTGACGGTGGTCTCGCCCGGCTCGGCCCGGGTGGTCCAGCTGCTCGGCAACTACCGGGGCACCATCCGGGCCGAGGGGCTGAGCTGGCTGAACCCGTTCACCAGCCGTCGGCACATCTCCCTGCGGATCCGCAACCACGAGACCGAGACCACCAAGGTCAACGACGCGGACGGCAACCCGATCGAGATCGCCGCCGTGGTGGTCTGGCACGTCGAGGACACCGCGATGGCCGTGTTCGAGGTGGACGACTACGCCGACTTCGTCGCCGTCCAGACCGAGACGGCCGTCCGGCACATCGCCACCAGCTACCCGTACGACGCCCACCACGAGGGGCAGTTGTCGCTGCGCGACGGCGCGGACGAGGTCGCCCGCAAGCTGTCCGCCGAGATCTCCGCCCGGGTCGCATCGGCCGGTGTGCGGGTCGTCGAGTCCCGGATCACCCGGCTCGCCTACGCGCCCGAGGTCGCCCAGGTGATGCTCCAGCGCCAGCAGGCCGGGGCCGTGGTGGCCGCCCGGCGGCTGATCGTCGAGGGCGCCGTCGGTATGGTCGAGGAGGCGCTGGACCGGCTCGCCGAGCGCGACGTGGTGGAGTTGGACGAGGAGCGCAAGGCCGCCATGGTGAGCAACCTCCTGGTGGTGCTCTGCGGCGACCGGGGCACCCAGCCCGTCGTGAACACGGGCTCCCTCTACCAGTAAGGGCGCGGCGTTGGCGACGGAACGGAAGAAGATCCTGTTGCGACTGGACCCTTCAGTTCACGACGCGCTGGCCAGGTGGGCTGCGGACGAACTGCGCAGCACCAACGCACAGATCGAGTTCGTGCTCCGCCGTGCCCTCACCGAGGCCGGCCGGATGCCCAGCGGCGCGGCCCGGCTTCCCCGGCGCGGCCGACCGCCCAAGGAGAGCCCGGAGAGCGGCGGTCCCGTCGAGGGCTGACGAGGACCGACCGCAGGGGCCGGGCGCCACAGACCTTTCGGAGAGACCGAGATGGACCTGCCCGTCAATCTGCCCGAGAAGCTCTACCTGCTGGCCTACGACCCCGAGCGCGGGCGGCCCACCCGCGCGACCGACCTCGATCTGGCCCTGCGGGCGGCGGCGCTCACCGAGCTCCTCCGCCGCAGGCTGATCCGTGACGACGGCCGGCACCCGGCCCCCGTCGACGGCGCGACCGACGGGCTCGACCCGCTCTCCGCCGCGCTGCTGGAGCAGATCCGCCAGGGGCGGCGGCGCACCTGGAAGAGCTGGATCGGGCGCCAGCGGGGATCGGTGCGGGTGGTCCGCGACGGGCTCGCGGCCGCCGGCCGGATCCGGGTCGAGGAGCACCGGCTGCTCGGGCTCTTCCCGGTCGCCCGGGTCACCCTTCCGGAGCCCCGGGTGCGCAAGGCGCTGACGGCGGGCATCGAGTCGGCGCTGAGCGGCCCGTTCAGCCGGGTCGACCCGGCGGACGCCGCACTGGTGGCCCTGGTCGACGCGGCCCGGCTGGGCTCGGTCCTGACCTGGCGTCGGCGGCGCGAGCGCCGGGCCCGGATCGACAAGCTGGCACCCGCGGCCGGCCCCGTTCCGCGCGCCCTGCGCCGCGCCATCACCGCGCGGCACGCGGACGGTGGGGCGGTCTGACCGCCCGGGAACGTTGCCCCCGGCCCGGCTGCCCCACGGCGGCCGGGCCGCCTGCCGTCCGGGGCCCGTAAGCTGGCCGGGTGCTCGATTCAGCCCTGCTGCCGACCCCGCTGGTGGACTGCACCGACGAGGCCTTCGCCCGGGCCGGGGTGGAGCTGCGGCTCAAGCGGGACGACCTGCTGCACCCGACCGTCCCCGGCAACAAGTGGCGCAAGCTCGCGCCCAACCTGGCCGCCGCCGTCGAGCGGGGCCACACCCGGCTGCTGACCTTCGGCGGGGCCTACTCGACCCACCTGCGGGCGGTCGCCGCCGCCGCCGCCGCGCTCGGGCTGGAGAGCGTCGGGCTGGTGCGCGGCGAGGAACTGGCCGACCGGCCGCGCAACTGGTCGCTGCGGGCCGCCGAACAGTCCGGGATGCGACTGGAGTTCCTCACCCGGGCCGCCTACCGGGAGGCCACCGGCCGGGCCGCGGGGGAGTACGGTCCGCAGGCCCCGCAGCACCGCTGGGGCCCCTGCCTGGTGCTCCCGGAGGGCGGCTCCAACGCGCTGGCCGTAATCGGCGCGGCCGAGATCCCGGCCGAACTGCCCGACCTGGGCGAACGCGACGTGGTCTGCTGCCCGGTCGGCACCGGCGGCACCCTGGCCGGCATCGCGGCGGGCCTGCCGCCGGGCGCGCGGGCGCTCGGGGTGGCCGTGCTGCGCGGCGGCGGGGGCTACCTGGAGGCGGAGGTCGCCCGGCTGCACCGGGCCGGGTACGGGCGCGAGTTCGACAACTGGCGGATCGACCATGCCCACCACGGCGGCGGGTACGGCAAGGTCCAGCCCGAACTGGACCTCTTCGCCGAGGATTTCGAGCGCCGCCACGGCATCCCGGTGGAGCGCCGCTACGTCGCCAAGCTGCTCGCCGCGCTGGCCGACCTGGCCGGGGCGGGCGCCTTCCCGCGTGGCACCCGCCTGACCGCCGTGGTCACCGGCCTGCGGGACCCGGAGTAGTGGCTCAGGACCCGAAGGTCAGGTTGGCGCACGGATCGGTGTCGGCGCCCCGGGTGTTCTCGGCTATGCCGGTCGGGATGCCGCTGGGCGTGGTGCCGCTGGGCGCGGTGGTGGGCGCCGCCGAGGGCGAGGACGCCGAGTTCGGCTGGGTGGCGCCGGCCGGCTGGTAGTCGGCGCCGAGGGTGACGGTGACGGAGTCCGCGCCGGGCTCCTCGACCGTACGGGCCCCGGGGAAGAGCGCCGCGACCTGGTCGGCGACGGCCTTCTGTGCCGGGTCGTAACCGATCTCGGTCTGCTGCTTGCCGGGGTTGTTGGCGCCGAGCACGACGTTCTGGAAGCCGCGCCCCTTGAGCGTCTGCGCGCCGGAGCCGGCCAGCCCGGCGGTGCCGACCCCGTTGACCACGGTGATCGGGGCGGCGGCCTGCTCGGGGGTGAGCGGCGCGGCGGCGGCGGTGGGGCTCGCGGTCGGGGTGGGGGAGGCGGCCGCGCCGGTGCCGGCGGTGACCTGCCCGTCCAGGGTGCGGTCCTCCCGCAGCAGCTTCCACAGGGTGTCGGCGTCCGGCTGGACCAGCCGCACCCGCTCCCCGGCGAAGCGCCAGGGGGCGGTCACGAAGGTGACGTCGGAGAGCTTGACGTCCTCCACCGAGCGGGCGAAGTCCACCAGCTTCATCGCGGTGCCGAGTCCCTCGTCCACGGTGAGCGACTTGGTGGCGGCGTCGGCCAGCGGGAGCAGGGTGGGCAGCGAGAAGCCCTGGTCCTGCACCTTCTTGATCATCGAGGAGAGGAAGGCCTGCTGGCGCTTCATCCGGCCTATGTCGGAGTTGTCGCCGATGCCGTGGCGGGCCCGCAGGTAGTCCACCGCGGA
The DNA here is from genome assembly GCF_044768305.1 of Kitasatospora sp. NPDC101155. Classification (NCBI taxonomy): domain Bacteria; kingdom Bacillati; phylum Actinomycetota; class Actinomycetes; order Kitasatosporales; family Streptomycetaceae; genus Kitasatospora; species Kitasatospora sp. NPDC101155. The sequence goes on from NZ_JBIWPN010000013.1 coordinate 135,243, forward strand.
CTGCCCGGAGAGCTTCTGAAGCCCCTTCTTGAGGCGGATGCCGTACTCGTTGACGTCGTTGGGCACACAGGCCTCCACGCCGCCGAGGGCGTCGGCCATCGCGGCGGCGCCCTTGAAGTCGACCACGACGGTGTGGTCGATCCGCAGCCCGGTGAGCGCCTCCACGGTGTTCTGGGTGCAGGCCGGGTTGCCCTTGGGGAGCAGGCCGACGCTGAACGCCGAGTTGAACATCTGGTCGTTGCGCGGCTTGCTCCAGGTGCCGTCCGCCAGCTTGCAGGACGGGATGGTGACCAGGGTGTCGCGGGGGATCGAGACGCCGACGGCGTGCTTGTGGTCGGCGTAGACGTGCACCAGGATCGCGGTGTCCGAGTTGCCGACGCCCTCTTCGCCGCCGCCCAGCGCGCTGTTGCCGTCGTCCCGGGTGTCCGAGCCCAGCAGCAGCACGTTGACCGGCACCTGGGCGCCGGGGGAGACCGGGACGGGGGCGGGCGGGCGCTCGGTGGCGACGCCGCCCGCGTCGAAGGTGGTGATGTTGCTGTCCAGCCTGTGGTAGAACCAGGCTCCGGCCCCCACGACCGACAGCACCAGAACGGCGGCCAGGCCGATGGCGGTCCGCAGGTAGCGGCGCCGGCGCGTGCTGCTGCTCATCCTCCGTGCCCCCCGTCTTCAGGTATCTCGCGTTCGGTGTTCGAACGTTAGACGTTCCGGAAGGCCGTTCGGTTACCCCCGGGGGGTGGGGCAATCGGCCCGCGGGGCTGTGATGCTGGTCACGCCCCGGGGCCGGAGGCGCCGGTGAGCATCCGGCGGAGCAGGTCGCGCAGCACTGTGCGTTCCTCCTGACCGAGTGCGGCGAGCGGCTCGCGGGCGAAGTTGAGCGACTCGCGCAGCTCCTCGGAGGCGGCCGCGCCGGTGTCGGTGGCGGCGACCAGCTTGACCCGGCGGTCCTGCCGGTCGGCCTCCCGGGTGACGAAGCCGCGGGCCTCCAGCCGGTCGACGATGCCGGTGATGTTGGACGGCTCGCAGCTGAGCGTCTGGGCGATCTGCCGCATCGGCAGCGGGCCGCGCCGCAGCAGGGCGAGCACCTTGGCCTGGGCACCGGTGAGCGAGCGGGCGGCCGCGGCCTCCTCGTACTCGCGGTGGAAGAGCGCGACCAGGTTGGCCATCAGATCGACGACCTCGCGGGTGATCTCGTCGGACTGCGGCGTGGCGACCTGGGTCGACTGGGTGTCCATGCCCCAGAGTCTACCTGAAAAGTTGACAAGGTGAACCTTTCATGTCCATCGTTACTTCAGTTGCTCAACCTTTCACCTGCCGAAACCCCCCTCCGAGGAGCACCTCCATGGCAGAGCAGGCCGTCCCCGCCACCGCCCGTGAATGGCACCTCGCCGCCCGCCCGCAGGGCTGGCCGGCGCCCACCGACTTCGCCCTGGTCGAGGCCCCGGTCCGGACTCCCGGCCCGGGCGAGATCCTGGTCCGCAACACCCACCTCTCGGTGGACCCGTACATGCGCGGCCGGATGAACGACGTGAAGTCGTACGTGCCCCCGTTCCAGCTCGGCGCGGCCATGGACGGCGGCGCGGTCGGCTACGTCGTCGCCTCCGAGGCCGAGGGCTTCGCCCCGGGCGACGCGGTGCTGCACGGGCTCGGCTGGCGCGAGTACGCCACCCTGGACGCCGGGAACGCCGTGAAGGTCGACCCGGACGCCGCCCCGCTCTCCGCCTACCTCGGCGTGCTCGGCATGCCCGGTCTGACCGCCTACGCCGGCCTGCTCGCCGTCGGCGCCCTCAAGGAGGGCGACAAGGTCTTCGTCTCCGGCGCGGCCGGCGCGGTCGGCTCGCTGGTCGGCCAGATCGCCCGGCTCAAGGGCGCCTCGCTGGTGGTCGGTTCGGCCGGCTCCGCGGAGAAGGTCGCCAAGCTGGTGGACGAGTACGGCTTCGACGCCGCCTTCAACTACAAGGACGCCCCGGTCGCCGAGCAGCTCGCGAAGGCCGCCCCGGAGGGCATCGACCTCTACTTCGACAACGTCGGCGGTGACCACCTGGAGGCCGCCATCGGCGCGCTCGGCGTGCACGGCCGCGCGGTGCTCTGCGGCGCGATCGCCCAGTACAACGAGACCACCGCGCCCGCCGCCCCGCGCAACCTCGCGATGGCGATCGGCAAGCGGCTGCGCCTGGAGGGCATGCTGGTGCGCGACCACGCCGCCCTGCAGCCGCAGTTCGTCACCGAGGTGGCCGGCTGGCTGAAGTCCGGCGAGCTGCGCACCGAGGAGACCGTGGTGGACGGCTTCGAGAACGCCGCCGAGGCCTTCATCGACCTGCTGCGCGGCGTCAACACCGGCAAGATGGTTGTCCGCCTGGAGGGCTGATTCTCCGTCAGGATGGCTGACCGCCCCGCCGCCCCCGCCGGGCGCGCGGGGCGGTTCGCGTGCACGGCGCAGGGGATCCGGCCGCACTACCGCATTCCGGTCGGATCCGAAAGTGCGTCATCCATCCTGCGGCGCTGCGCGGTACGGTGGTTCCGCCTGGCGATGGGGCCGTTCGGGGGAGAGATCCGGCCGAAGGGTAGACCTCGTTGAGGATTCGACTAGCATTGAGCGAAAGCCTGTCCGTTTTGCTCAATTTAGTAGCTTAATGTCGGCTAACGTGGGTAACTGCGGATCAACTGCAGGCACGAGGCAGCTGGGGAAGGCGACCCTCGTCCACAGCCTGGAGGTCCCGGTGACGACACGTGGAGTTCTCTACATCCACACCGCGCCCCGCGCGCTGTGCCCGCACGTCGAGTGGGCCGTCGCGGGGGTGCTCGGTGTGCGGGTGAGCCTGGACTGGATCCGCCAGCCGGCCGCACCCGGGCATTGGCGTGCCGAGCTCTCCTGGCAGGGGGAGCCCGGTACGGCCTCGAAGCTCGCCTCGGCGCTGCGCGGTTGGCAGCTCATGCGGTACGAGGTGACCAGCGAGCCCTGCGCCACGGCGGAGGGGGAGCGGTACAGCAGCACGCCCTCGCTCGGCATCTTCCACGCCGTCACGGGCATCCACGGCGACATCCTGATCCCCGAGGACCGGCTGCGCGCGGTGCTGCTGCGGGCCCGCAGCGAGGGGGCCGACCTGGAGGCCGAGATCGCCCGGCTGCTGGGCAAGCCCTGGGACGACGAGTTGGAACCCTTCCGCTACGCGGGCGAGGGCGCGCCGGTGCGCTGGCTGCACCAGGTGGTCTGAGCCCGGAGGAACGACGCAGGGGCCGGCGCTCGCGGAGAGCGCCGGCCCCTGTTGACTTGTGCGGTCAGCGGGTGCGGAAGGCCAGCACCACGTTGTGGCCGCCGAAGCCGAACGAGTTGTTCAGCGCCGCGATCCGGCCCTCGGGCAGCGGGGTGGCCTCGCGCACGATCTTCGCGTCCACCTCGTCGTCCAGCTCGTCGACGTTGATGGTCGGCGGGGCGACCCGGTGGTACAGGGCCTGTACGGTGGCGACGGTCTCGATGCCGCCGGCGCCGCCCAGCAGGTGACCGGTCATCGACTTGGTGGCCGAGACGTAGATGTGGTCGAGGTCCTCGCCCAGCTCCTTGCGCAGCGCCTTCAGCTCGGCGGTGTCGCCCTGCGGGGTCGAGGTGGCGTGCGCGTTGACGTGCACGATCTCGGCCTTGTCCAGCTCGTTGCGCTCGAACAGGTCGGCCAGCGCGCGGGCCACGCCGGCGCCGGTGGGCTCGGGCTGGGCGATGTGGTGGGCGTCCGAGGACAGGCCCTGACCCACGGCCTCGCAGTAGATCCGGGCACCGCGCGCCTCGGCGTGCTCCAGCGTCTCCAGCACGACGACGCCGGCGCCCTCGCCCAGGACGAAGCCGTCGCGGGCCTTGTCGTACGGACGCGAGGCGCGCTCGGGGTCGTCGTTGTTCTTGGACATCGCCATCATGTTGGCGAACGCGGCGATCGGCAGCGGGTGGATCGCCGCCTCGGTGCCGCCGGCCACCACGACGTCGGCGCGGCCGGTGCGGATCATCTCGATCGCGTAGCCGATCGCCTCGGCGCCGGAGGCGCAGGCGGAGACGGGGGTGTGCACGCCGGCGCGGGCGCCGACCTCCAGACCGACGTTGGCCGCCGGGGAGTTGGGCATCAGCATCGGGACGGTGTGCGGGGAGACCTTGCGGGCGCCCTTCTCGCGCAGCACGTCGTACTGGTCGAGCAGGGTGGTCACGCCGCCGATGCCGGAGGCGATGACCGCGCCCAGGCGCTCGGGGGCGAGCTTGGAGGACTCGTCGGTGGCCGGGGTCTCGTAGCCGGCGTCGGCCCAGGCCTCGCGGGCGGCGATCAGCGCGAACTGCGCGGAACGGTCCAGCTTGCGGGCCAGCGGGCGGGGCAGGATCTCGCCCGGCTCGACCGCGGTGCGCGCGGCGATCCGGACCGGCAGGTCCTGGGCCCACTCCTCGGTCAGGGCCGCCACTCCGGAGCGCCCGGCGACCAGGTTCTCCCAGGTGGTGGCGGCGTCGCCGCCCAGCGGCGTGAAGGCGCCGATACCCGTGACGACCACGGTACGGTTTTCAGCGGTCACTGGTTTCTCTTCTTTCACGTTTCGTGCGGGGGGTCGGCGGCGAGCCGGGGAAGGGCCCGGCCGGGCGCCCGGTGGGGCGTCCCGGCCGGCGGGTCGGCCTGGCTCGGGGAGCCGGGCCGACGGGTCAGCCGTCCGAGGCGTTGCTCGCGCCGGACGGGCTGGACGACTCGAACGAGTCGATCGCTCAGGCGTTGGCGATGATGTAGTCGACCGCGTCGCCGACGGTCTTCAGGTTCTTGACCTCGTCGTCCGGGATCTTGACGTCGAAGCGCTCCTCAGCGGCCACGACGACCTCGACCATGGACAGCGAGTCGACGTCCAGGTCGTCGGTGAAGGACTTGTCGAGCTGGACGTCCTCGGTCGGGATGCCGGCGATCTCGTTGACGATCTCGGCGAGACCTTCCAGGACCTCGTCCTTGGTAGCCATACTGGCTGCTCCTCTTCGGGTGTTGAGCGTGTCCGACCGGCGGCCGAACACAGGCTTGTGGATGGGTGGGGCGAAACGCGCCTAGGGGAGCGTAACGACTGCCGCGGCGTACACGAGACCCGCCCCGAACCCGATGATCAGGGCGAGGTCCCCGCTGTGGGCCTCGCCGCTCTCCAGCATGCGCTCCATCGCCAGCGGGATGGAGGCGGCGGAGGTGTTGCCGGTCTCGGCGATGTCGCGGGCGACCGGCACCGACTCCGGCAGCTTGAGCGCCTTGATCATGGCGTCGGTGATCCGCATGTTGGCCTGGTGCGGGATGAAGGCACCGAGCTGGTCGGCGGTGATCCCGGCGGCGTCCAGCGCCTGCTGGGCCACCTTGGCCATCTCCCAGACCGCCCAGCGGAAGACCGGCTGGCCGTCCATCCGCAGGGCCGGCCACTTCTGCTCCTCACCCTGGCCGTTGACGGCGTCGGGCTTGGCGAAGGCGGTGTCCCAGGCCTGGGTCTGGCTGATGACGTCGGCCTGCGAGCCGTCCGAGCCCCAGATCAGCTTGCCGATGCCCGGCGTGTCGGAGGGGCCGACGATCGCGGCGCCGGCGCCGTCGCCGAAGATGAACGCGGTCGAGCGGTCGGACTTGTCGGTCAGGTCGCTGAGCCGCTCGACGCCGATCACCAGCACGTACTCGGCGTTGCCGCCGCGGATCATGCCGTCGGCCAGGCCCAGGCCGTAGCCGAAGCCGGCGCAGGCGGCCGAGATGTCGAAGGCCGGGGCGGTGCCGCAGCCGAGCCGCTCGGCGATCTCGGTGGCGATCGCGGGGGTCTGCTTGAGGTGCGAGACGGTCGCGACGATCACGCCGCCGATCTGCTCGGGGGCGATCCCGGCCTGCGCGATGGCCTTGCCGGCGGCCTGTACCGACATCTCGGAGACGGACTCCTCCGGGCCGGCCCAGCGGCGCTCGGCGATCCCGCTGCGGGTGCGGATCCACTCGTCCGAGGAGTCGATCCACTCCAGCACCTCGGAGTTGGGGATGACCCGGACCGGCCGGTAGCCGCCGACACCGTGGATGCGGGAGTACTGCGCGCCGCTGGCGGGACGGATCTGCGGCTTCGTCATGCCTGGTCCTCCTGGTCCGGCTGGTCCTGACCGCCGTGCTCCGCGACGAACTCGCGGGCCTTGTCCAGATCGGCGGGGGTCTTCAGGGCGAGCGTGGCCACACCCTTGAGGTTGCGCTTGAGCAGAGCGGTGAGGGTGCCGGCGGGGGACAGCTCGATCACGGCGGTCGCGCCCAGCCGGCCGAGGGTCTCCATGCAGAGGTCCCAGCGGACCGGGTTGGAGACCTGCGACACCAGGCGATCGAGGACCTCGGCACCGGAGCCGACGACCTCGCCGTCCTTGTTGGAGACGTAGCGGACCTGCGGGTCGGCCACGGTCAGGGTCGGGGCCAGCTTGGCCAGCCGCTCGACGCCGGGGGCCATGTGCTCGGTGTGGAAGGCACCGGCCACCTTCAGCGCGACCAGTTTGGCGCCGGCCGGCGGGTCCGCCTTCAGGGCCTCCAGCTGGGCCAGCGTGCCGGCCGCGACGATCTGGCCGCCGCCGTTGTTGTTGGCCGCGGTCAGGCCGTGCTCGGCCAGCTTCGCCGCGACGACCTCGGGGTCGCCGCCGAGCACGGCGATCATGCCGGTCTCGGTGACGGCGGCGGCCTCGGCCATGGCCCGGCCGCGCTCGCCGACGAAGGTCAGCGCGTCCCGGGCGCTCAGCACCCCGGCACCGGCCGCGGCGGTGATCTCGCCGACGCTGTGGCCCGCGACGGCGCCGACCAGCTTGCGGGCGACGTCCTCGTCCGGGAACAGCTCACGGGCGGTCACCAGACCGGCCGCGACCAGCAGCGGCTGGGCGACGGCGGTGTCCTTGATCTCCTCGGCGGACGCCTCGGTACCGGCGTGCACCAGGTCGAGCCCGGCGACCTCCGACCAGCCGCGCAGGCGGTCGGCGACACCGTCGAGCTCCAGCCAGGGGCTGAGGAATCCGGGGGACTGGGCACCCTGTCCAGGGGCGACGATTACGAGCACGGTTCAACCCTCTCTCGCCAGGCGCCCAGGGGCGGGTAGGCGACGGTAACGAAGAAAACCATCCGGGATTGTATGGTCCCTACACCCCGGCTCAGCTGGGCTCCCCGGCTGCGGTCAGCCGGCCGAGGGCCAGTGCGATCCGCAGAGTGAACGCCGAACGCACGTCGGAGGGGGCGTAGCCCGTGACGTCGGTCACGCGTCGTAGCCGATAGCGCACCGTGTTGGGGTGGACGAAGAGCATCCGGGCCGCACCCTCCAGGGAGGACGCCTGCTCCAGGTAGACACTCAGCGTCTCCAGCAGCGCGGAGCCGGCCTCGTCCAGCGGTGTGTAGATCTCCTCCACCAACTGCTGCCGGGCGGCCTGGTCCCCGGCCAGCGCCCGCTCGGGCAACAGGTCGTCGGCCAGCACCGGGCGGGGGGCGTCCGGCCAGGCGGCGCAGGCGCGCAGGCCGGCCGCGGCGGCGTGCGCCGAGCGGGTCGCCGAGAGCAGGTCCGGCACGGTCGGGCCGATCACCACCGGGCCCGGCGCGAACTGGCCGATCAGCGCCCGGGCGGCGTGCACCGGCTCCTTGTCACCGCCGACCACGACCACCAGGCGCTTGCCCAGCACCCCGGTCAGCACGTTCAGCTTGGCGTACCGGGCGGCCCGGCGGATCGCCTCGACCACCAGCTCGCTGTCACCGTCCGGAGCGCTGCCCATCACCACCCGGACCTGGCTGGGCTGCCCCCAGCCCAGTGCCGCGGCGCGGGAGAGCACGCCCTCGTCGGCGTCGCCGGACAGCAGCGAGTTGACCACCAGCGCCTCCAGCCGGGCGTCCCAGGCGCCGCGCGCCTCGGCGGCCTGGGCGTACACCTGGGCGGTGGCGAAGGCGATCTCGCGGGCGTAGACCAGCACGGACTCGCGCATGTCCGCCTCGTCGCCGGGGGCGGCCACCTCCTCGATGGCCTCCTCCATCACCTCGATCGTGGTGCGGATCAGCTCGACGGTCTGACGCAGGGTGATCGCCCGGGTCAGCTCGCGCGGGGCGGTGCCGAAGACGTCGGTCGAGATCGCCTGGGCGGCGTCGGGGTGGCGGTACCACTCGGTGAAGGCGGCGATACCGGCCTGGGCGACCAGGCCGATCCAGGAGCGGTGCTCCGGCGGCATCCGCCGGTACCAGCCGAGCTGGTCGTCCATCCGCGCGATCGCGGCGCTGGCCAGCTTGCCGGAGGACTTCTCCAGCCGCTTGAGCGTCGCCGCCCGGCGCTCGGCCCGCTCGGCGGCGTTTCTGCGCTCCTGGGCCGTCAGGCGGGGCGCCGCCCGGCCGGGGCGGTCGCGGCCGGCCCGGGCGGCCGGGCTCTTGCCGGTCGGTTCGGGTACGGCGGGACTGGGTTCGCTCTGGGAGTTCGCGGAAACGGCTGGCACAAGGACAAGACTGCCTCACGTGAGTGACTGCTCGTGCACAACCCCCGGCGCTCAGGTGCGGTGGCAAGAGTCACAACCGCGAGTCGGAGGGCGCGCCGGTGCCGAAAGCGAGGAGCGACCAGCGACGAAGGAGCGCCGGAGCGTGGAACGTCGGCACCGGGTCCGGAGCGCCCGGAGCGAGCCGACGAGCAGGCTACGGTGGAGCGCGTGACCGACGCTCCTGAACGCCCCCGCGCCGACCTGCGCCGCACCGCCGAGCGCTACCGCTCCGCCCCCGCCGAGGGTGTCGAGACCCGACACGCGTTCTCCTTCTCCGGCCACTACGACCCGAAGAACACCCACTTCGGCGCGCTGCTCGCGTGCAACGAGGAACTCCTCGCCCCCGGCGCCGGGTTCGATGAGCACAAGCACCGGGACACCGAGATCCTCACCTGGGTACTGGAGGGCGCGCTCGCCCACCGGGACTCGCACGGCCACAGCGGGGTGGTGCGTCCGGGCATGATCCAGCACCTGAGCGCGGGCTCCGGCGTGACCCACACCGAGCGCAACGTCGGCGGCGCCACCGGGCCGGTGCGCTTCGTCCAGATGTGGCTGCAGCCGGACGAGTTCGACGCCGCCCCGGCGTACGGGCTGCACAAGGTGGAACCGGCGGACGGCGGGTTGACGCTGCTTGCCTCCGGGCTGGAGCGCGACGCCGGGACGCAGGCCCTTCGGCTGCGCCGGAGCGACGCCGCGCTCTGGCTGGCCGTCGCCGGGCCGTGGCAGCCGCTGCCGCGACTGCCCGAGGCGCCCTGGCGGTACGCGCACCTGACGGCCGGCTCGCTGGGCTACCGGACGATCCCGGGGCCCAAGGGCGGCGGGCGGTCGATGGTCCCGGGCGACAGCGTGCGGATCACCGGCGAGGCCTTCGCCGACCCGACGGCGGGCGAGACCGGCGCCGAACTCCTGCTCTGGGAGATGCACTCGCCGGTCTCGTACGGTTAGCCGTTCAGCTCGGCGAGCACCGCGTCGGACAGGGCCGGCCAGACCTCGACGGCCCAGGGCCCGAAGTCCTGGTCGGTGAGCGCGATGCAGGCCACGCCGGCCTGCGGGTCGACCCACAGGAAGGTGCCGGACTGGCCGAAGTGGCCGAAGGTCCCGGGGGAGTTGGCGGTGCCGGTCCAGTGCGGGCTCTTGCCGTCGCGGATCTCGAAGCCGAGGCCCCAGTCGTTCGGGCGGCGGTGACCGTAGCCGGGCAGCACGCCGCTGGTGCCGGGGAAGGCGACCTCGCGGGTGGCCTGCCGGACGGTGGACGGGTCCAGCAGCTTGGGCGACTGCAGCTCGGCGGCGAAGCGGGTCAGGTCGGCCACCGTGGACAGGCCGCCGGCGCCGGCCGGGGACTTGTGCGCGGTGTTGAGCAGGGTGTCGTGCATGCCCAGCGGCTCGAACACCGCCTCGGCGACGTAGCGGTGGAACTCGATCCCGGCGGCCTCGGACAGAGCGCGGGAGAGCGCGTCGAAACCGGCGTTGGAGTAGAGCCGGCGGTTTCCGGGCTCGGCGAAGACCCGGTCCTCGTCGAAGCCGAGGCCGGAGGTGTGGGCGAGCAGGTGGCGCACGGTCGAACCGGGCGGGCCGGCCGGGTCGTCCAGCTCGAACACGCCCTCCTCGATCGCGATCAGCGCCGCGTACGAGGTGAGCAGCTTGGTCACCGAGGCCAGCGGGAAGAGGTGCTGCTGCGGTCCGTGCGCGCCCAGCACCGCGCCGTCCGAACCCCGGACCACCGCCGCGGCGGCGTGGGGCACGGGCCAGTTCTCGATCATCCGCAAGCTCTCCATGCTGTTGACTCTAGTGCGAGCGGAAACCGGGTGGCGGGGGCACCAGGCTGACAGGCTTGCTTGGAGTGCACTCCAACTCGGTAGCGTCATCGCCGTCGCACAGGACAGGGGGAACGATCAATGGCCACACCCGCGCTCGTCGAGGGCCGGCTGCGCAGTTGCTCCGAGGTGTTCAACCGCCCGGTCGGCGATCCGGACCGGACCCCGCGGCACACCATCAGCGAGGTCGCCGCGGCCAGCGGGCTGACCGCCCACACCCTGCGCTGGTACGAGCGGATCGGTCTGCTCGACCCGGTCGACCGCGCGGTCGGCGGCCAGCGCCGCTACTGCGACGGCGACCTGCACCGGCTGGCCTTCCTGGGCCGGCTGCGGCTGACCGGGATGTCGGTGGCGGACATGCTCAAGTACGTCGACATGGCCCGCCGCGGCGAACAGACCTACGGGGAGCGGCGGCAGCTGCTGGAAGCACAGCGCGAGGAGGTCCGGCAGAAGATCGCGGACCTCCAGGCCACCCTCGCCGTCCTCGACTACAAGATCGATCTCTACGCCGGGAAGATCGTCGACACCGTCGGTGCTCCCGTCCAATGCCAGTACTACCGAGTAGAGGAAGAGCAGAGCGCATGACTCACCCCGTCCTCCCCACCGCCGAACTCGGCACCGCCGGCCCGCTGGTGGGCATCCAGGGCCTCGGCTGCATGGGCATGAGCGACTTCTACGGCCCGACCGACTCCGACGAGGCGCTCGCCACCCTGGACGCCGCGCTGGAGGCAGGTGTCACCCTGTTCGACACCGCCGACGCCTACGGCTACGGCCGCAACGAGGAGTTCATCGGCCCCTTCGTCCGTGCCAACCGGGACAAGGTGGTGCTCGCCACCAAGTTCGCCATCGAGCGCAAGGAGGACGACCCGACCCACCGCGGCATCCGCAACGACCCGGCGTACGTCCGGGCCGCCGTGGACGCCTCGCTGCGCCGCCTCGGCGTGGACGAGATCGACCTCTACTACATGCACCGCCGCGACCCGGCCGTGCCGCTGGCCGAGTCGGTCGGCGCGATGGCCGAGCTGGTCGCGGCCGGCAAGGTGCGTCACCTGGGCCTGTCCGAGGTGACCGGGGCCGAACTGCGCGAGGCGCACGCGATCCACCCGATCGCCGCGCTGCAGTCGGAGTGGTCGGTGTTCGCCCGGGACATCGAGCGGGCGGTGGTGCCGGCCGCGGCGGAGCTCGGTGTCGCCCTCGTGTCGTACTCGCCGCTCGGGCGCGGCTTCCTGGCCGGCTCGTTCCGGGCCGCCGAGCAGCTCTCGACGGACGACGCCCGGCGCACCCAGCCGCGGTTCACCGGCGAGAACGCCGTCGCCAACGGCGAACTGCTCGCCCCGCTGCGGGAGATCGCGGCGGCCCGCGGGGTGACGATGGCCCAGGTCGCGCTGGCCTGGGTGCAGCAGCGGTCCGAGGTGCACGGACTGACCGTGGTGCCGATCCCGGGCACCCGCAAGCGCGTCCGGCTGGCCGAGAACACCGCGGCGGCGACCCTGCGGCTCACCGCGGAGGAGCTGGCGCTGCTGGAGCCGGTGTCGGCGCAGGTGGCCGGCGGCCGCTACCCCGACATGAACTTCACCTTCGTCGGGCGGGAGTAGCGCGGGAGTGGCGGCAGCGCGGGCCCGGGGAGCCGTCACCCCCCCCGGGCCCGCGCTGCCGCGAGGTCCGGCTCAGACCGTGCGGCCCATCCAGGCCGCCAGCCGGGTGTGGACGTCGGCGTCCTCGGCGACCGGCTGCACCTTGGCGAAGGGGACGCCCTCGACCCGGCTCTCGGCCGGCAGGGCGACCTCGGCGATGGCCAGCGCGGTGTGCGCCAGCCCGTCGTCCAGCACGAAGCCGTTGTCCAGGGACTTCGCGATGTCCCAGGCGTGGGTCGTCGCCTCCATCACGTAGCCGCCGACCACCATGCCGCCGGGCGCCTCGCCCCAGGGGGCGAAGGTCGGGCGGCCCAGCTTGGCGTCGTCCGCCCAGGCGGCGGTGGCGCGGGCGCCGGCCCGGGCGAGCGCGGCCGACCAGCCCTCGTCCGACGGGTCCACGATGCCGGGCAGGACGTCCTCGGCGCGGCCGCCCTCGCCCATGTACGCGAAGCGGTGGATGCCGCCGACCACGTGGTTCAGCAGCTGGCGCAGCGTGAACTCCTCGCAGGGGGTGGGCCGGTCGAGCTCGGCCGGGGTGATCACGGCGAACAGCTTCTCCAGCTGGCCGAGGGCGAGCAGGTACTGCGGGCGGGCGTCCTGGACGACGTTCACGGGTGGTCAGCTCCCTTGTGCGGTGCGGTTTTTCGAGCCTCTCGGGCTCGGAACGCAATCTCCCAGTAAAACCTGACAAGTGCCGTCATGATTACTGGGATTCTTGTGCCATGAAGGCCGACCGCCTGCTCTCGATCCTCCTGCTGCTCCAGACCCGCGGCCGGGTGCCCGCCACCGAGCTCGCCGAACGGCTGGAGGTGTCCGTCCGCACCATCTACCGGGACGTGGAGTCGCTCTCCGCGGCCGGGGTGCCGGTGTTCACCGAGCGCGGCCGGCACGGCGGCATCAACCTCCTGCCCGGATACCGCACCGATGTCACCGGGCTGACGGCGGACGAGGCCCGGGCACTGTTCGTGCTCTCCGCCCAGGGCGCGCACAGCGACCTCGGGCTGGACGGCGCGCTCGGCTCGGCGCTGCGCAAGGTGATGGCGGCCCTGCCCGCCCCGCACCGCCCGGCGGCCGAGCGGGTCAGCGAGCGGATCCTGGTCGACCCGGCCCGCTGGATGCAGGGCGCCCAGCCCGGCGCCGGGAGCGGACCGGACCTGGGGGAGCTGCAGTACGCGGTGTTCGCCGACCGGCGGCTGCGGCTGCGCTACCGGCACAGCGGCACGCCCGCGCCGGTGGACTACACCGTCGATCCGTACGGGCTGGTCAGCAAGGCCTCGGTCTGGTACCTGGTGGCCGATCTGCACGCCGAGCCGCGGCTGTTCCGGGCCGACCGGGTGCTGGCCGCCGAGACCACCGAGGAGACGGTGCGGCGGCGCACGGGGGTGGGGCTCGGCGAGGTATGGGCGGTCCTGCGCGAGCAGGTGGAGCGGGTGCCCAAGGAGCTGCCGGTGCGGGTGCGGGTCCGGCGCGGGCGGCTGGACATGTTCCTGCGCATCCACGGCAGCCGGATCGCGGAGCTGCCCCCGGAGGCGGGGACCGGGCCGGCCGAGGAGTGGGTCGAGCTGGCGATGGCCTTCTCGTCCCCGGCGGCCGTCCGCTCGCTGCTGGCCTTCGGTGCGGACGTCGAGGTGCTGGCCCCGCCGACCGCCCGGCGCGAGTTGGCCAGGTCGGCGGCGGAGGCCTTGCGGCTGTACCAGGACTAGGGTCCGGCTCCCGGGCCCTGGCTCGTGGGCCCCGGCCGGCTCAGGAGTTGGGCGTGGTCCGGACGACGTCCGGGTAGTCGCCGAGCGAGATCGCCGCGAAGTTGTGCAGGCTGTCGGTGCCGTCGCTGAAGTAGCCGTTGTGGCCGGACGCCCGGGCCGAGGAGATCTGCTCCGCGCCGAAGCCGTCGCCGGTCGGGTCGGCGCCGTGGCCGAGCTTGCCGACCTCCAGGAACGGGACCTTGCCGATCCAGTCGCTGGGGTTGCGGGTGGCCCACACGTGCACGCCGGTGCCCAGCTCGGCGGCGCCCTGCACGCCCATGCCGGGGCTGCCGAACACCATCATGTCGGTGATGCCCGAGGTGTCGGACGGCGAGGCGGCCGCGCGCGGGATCTTCGGGCCGGCGGTGCCGCAGACCACCGAGCCGTACGAGTGGCAGAGCAGTGCCGGGGGCGCGTCCGGGCGGGTGGTCTCCTTGAGGCCGGCCAGCAGTCGCTCCAGCCGGGGCGCGCCGACGTCGGCGAGCCGGGAGGTGGCGGCGTCCGGGCCGAGGCCGGAGGGGGTGACGTAACCGGTCCAGGCGATCACGGCGGTACGGGTGCCCGGGGCCTGGCGCTGTTCCTCGCCGTACAGGGCGCGGGCCATGCCGGCCGGGGAGCGCAGCGGTTCGGCGCTCTGGTCGAAGTGGCCGAGGTCGGCGTCCGAGCCGGGGACGATCACGGAGATCCGCTCGGCGTCGGCGAGGTCGCCCCACACCTCGGTGACCAGGCCGCGGCCGCGCGGGTCGAAGGCCAGGATCTGCCGGCCGGGGCTGAGCAGGTGCTCGACGTCGTTGGCGCGGGAGACGGCCAGCGCGCGGGTGTCGGCGTCCAGCTTCTTGTCCTGGGCGCGGACCCGGGCGGCGTCGCGCTCGTTCGCCAGCGCGATCCGGTTGGCGCGGTAGCGCAGGTCCAGCGGGGCGCCATCGTAGTTGCCGACGACCAGCGGGTAGTCCTTGATCAGCCGGTCCAGCTCGGTGGGGGCGAGCGAGGCGAAGAAGGCGGCGGCGTCGGCCGGGCTGGTGGTGGCCGGGTCGGGCAGGGTGCGGCCGAAGGTGTGGTCCTGGATCCAGGCGGCGCTGCCGGCCGGGGGCGTGGAGATCGCCAGCTGCTCGGAGGAGACTGCGGCCGCGGCTGCGGAGGCGCCGGCGTCGGCGAGCACGGCACAACCCGCGAACGCCCCGATCAGTACGCGCTTCCAGCGTCGACGGTTGCGCACCGCACCAACTCCCTTGGGCCCGTCACCGTTTCTCGGGCGGTGCCCGGAGGGTGCGATTGGATTTGCTGACTTCCCTGCGCAAGCGTAGAGGTCACAGGAGGGTGACGGACACGCCCAAACTGTGGGATGGATCACATGAACCGGGGGTGTCCTCCTGACGTCCCTATGTGGCCGTTCCGACGCCGCTAACCGGCGTGCCGGGCGTCGAATTCGCGCACCAGCCGCTTGGGCGCCGTCCGCCGCCAGGCCTCGGTGACCAGGTCGTCCAGCTCCTCCGGGTCGACCAGGTCCAGCCGGACCCGCACCCAGCCGTGCCGGCCGACGTACGGGGCGAAGGAGAACACCGTGGGCTCGGCGGCGAGCAGCTCGGCCTGGTCCTCGGGGGAGGCCTTGACGGTGACGCTCCCGCTCTCCGGCGCGCCCATCGCGAAGATCTTGTGCCGGACCCGCAGGGTCTCGATGTCCCAGGTCGGCTCCTGGGCGGACTCCGGCAGGGCCAGGGCCATCGCGCGGAACTCGTCGAACGTCACCATGGCGGCAGGGTAGAGCAGGGCACCGACGGCGCGCCCCCGGCGCGCGTGGTGGCGCACCGGGGGCGCGTGGCGGTTCGGTCTTGCGCAGGTGTGACCAGAGCGGGGTGGTCAGGCCCTCCGGGTCGTCCCGGAAGGCGAAGTCGTTGTCCTTGGCGGCGGTCGGGTTGTTCGGCACGTCCCGGTCCGGGTGCTTGCAGACCGGGGCGCCGGAGCGCCAGCGGCCGACCATCCGGGCGGCCAGCCACTCGGTGGTGGCGTGGTCCGGGACGGCCTTGGCCCTCCTGAGCTCCCCCAACTCGACCGCGACCTGCGACCACCAGCCGGGGACGTCCTGGGCGAGCCGGCGGATCACCTGGAAGGAGCCGTTCTGCGTCCAGACCGGGTACTGGTCCTTGGCGAAGCTGAACGGGTCGTTGTCGAGGCCGCAGACGAACTCGCCGGCCGGGATCAGCCGGGTGCCCGGGTGGCCGTCCACCTCGTCCGGCCTGGTCGGGTCGGGCTTGTCGAAGCCCCGGACACCGGGCTCGCTGATGCCGTCCTTGAAGCCGAAGTGCTCCTTGCCGCGCCGGCTGCCCAGCAGGGTCTGGGCGTTCTGCTGGTAGACGATCAGGACCCGGCACTCGGCGGCGGCGATCCGCTGCGCCTCGATCGCCGACTGAAGGTCCCGCTCGGTGTCCGCGGAGATCTTCAGCACGGCGTGGACCGGCTGGTTCTTCCCGTTGCCGAACAGCCAGTTCTCCGGGGAGTTGTCGCCGGTGTCGCCGAGCGCGCCGGCCCGCTTGGCCGAGCCCTCCTTGAACGCCTTCAGGCCGTTGTCGCCCGAGGGGAGCGTCGCGAGCGGCTCGGCGGTGGAGAGCATCCGCAGGCCCTCGTACGTGAAGCTCACGCCCAGCCAGGTGGCGGTCAGCGACTTGGGGTCGTCGCCACCGGCGGCCTGCTTGGCCTCGCTGAACCTCTCGTTGAACGCGGCGACTTCACGGGTGGTGGAGATCTGCGGGGTCAGTCTGCGCAGCCAGTCGCGGGCCCGGGCGGCGTCCTCGAACTTGAGGAAGAGGACGCTGACGTTGTCCTTCTTGAAGCCGGCGAGGATGTCGCCCTGGATCTCGTCGCTCTCCCGCGGATGTCGTAGGCGCCGTTGACCGTCATCAGCCGGCCGTTGGGCAGCAGGACGGTGTCGTCCTGGGTGCGGCCGAAGGCGCGCGACTTCTCGGCGGTCCAACTGCCGTTGGAGAAGCGCAGGGTGCCCGGGTTGTCCCGGTCGCCGCCGAGGACCAGCGCGGAGTCCGGGCCGTTGGCGCCTGCGGGCAGCATCACGGCGGAGCCGTAGTTGCGCTTGCGGCCGTCCGGGCGGGCGGTCAGGTCGGCGCGGGTCTCGGCGACCGGGTCGAACTTCCACTGCTCGGCGGCCTGGCGCCCGAAGCCGTAGACGTTGCCGTCGTTGAGCGAGAACAGGTGCGGGTAGTCGGTGGTGAACGGGGCGTCCACCTTGAACCGCTCGACCGGGGTGTCCTCGGGGACGTCGGTCTTCTTCAGCGGCACCGCGAAGGCCTTGGCGGGGAAGCGCTCGACCACCGGGGTGGGGGTGCCGTAGCCCAGTTCGGACTGGCCGGACATGATCAGCTGCCGTCCGTCGGCGCCGGTCACCACCGAGGGGTACCAGCGGCCCACCGACATGTCGGGGTTGCGGGTCCAGGTCTCGGTCCACGGGTCGAAGAGCAGTGAGAGTTTGGCGCCGGTGCCGCCGTTGCCGCCCAGGTTGCCGCCGAAGACGCCGAGCATGCCGTTGGGCAGGAAGGAGTGGCCGGAGCAGAAGAACGGCACCGGGCGGGGCTCGCCCAGGCCGTCCGGCATGTCGAAGACCGGCGGGTTGACCTGCTTGAACGCGCTCGTCCCGGTGCCCTTGGCGGGGTCCCAGAGGAAGGCCCGGCCGGCGTTCTCCTTGCCGGTGGTCTGGGTGGGGGCGGGCTCCTTCTCCGGGTTGGTCTCGATCCGTTCGAAGGAGAACAGCAGCACCTTGCCGGTCGGCAGCAGGGCGACGTGGTCGCCGAAGTCCGGGGAGGGGAAGTACTCCTTGAACGCCCCCCAGGTGTCCGGGGCGAAGGCCTTGTTGTGGTCGGCCTGGGACGCCGTCAGGGCGTTGTACCGGTTGGTGCGGGTGGTCGGCGGGTAGTCGCCGATGCCGCGCACCGCCGCGCGCATCCGGGCGTGCTCCTCGGCGTGCTCCTGGCCGAGGGTGGCGACCTCGTCCTGTCGCAGCTCCTCGGCCACCCGGTGGGAGTCGACGTGCGGGGCGAGGTCGTCCCCGCCGTGGGCGACGGCCGGCGCGACGGCGCTCAGCAGGGTGCCGGCGGTGACCGCGAGGACCACGGCGGTGGCCGGCAGCCGACGGCGGGCCCGGGGCCGGGGCTGCGGGCGGGGTGGGGACGGGGACATGGGTCTCCTCAGGAAGGGACTTTCGGGGACGGGGCGTTCGGGGGTGCGGCGAATACGGGCGGACGGGCCGTGGGCGGGCGATCCAGCGGCGGTCGCCGACAGTCACAGAACATCACAGTGCGTGGTGGTTCGTATGCGGATGCACTCCTTGGGGCGGTCCCGTTCCCCGGGTGTACCGGAACGGCCGAAGGGGCGCGGACCGGTCGGTCCATGCCCCCTCCATGCCCTGCCCTCCGGCGCAGGTCACCGCCGGTACGGCGGGATCACACCACGCCCAGCGCGTACGCGGCGAAGAGCGCCGCCGCGGCCCCGGCCGCCGCCTTGCCGACCCGGGAGAACGCCGTCCAGGGCCCGTCGAAGCGCCGGGTGAACCACCCGATCGCCACCAGCGCGGCTCCGAACAGCGGCAGCAGCGCCAGCCGGGCGGCCAGCCAGCCGAGCGAGTCCGGCGTGGTGGTCAGCCCCGGGACGGCGCCCAGGCCGGCCGCGCCGGGCACCGCCACCGCGAGCATCGCGCTCTGGTGCCAGCAGAAGATCGTCATCGCCGACAGGTTGACCACCACCACCGGCAGCCAGAGCAGCGGACGGCGGGTCAGCAGCCGGCCCAGCCGGTCCCGCAGCAGCACCGCGGCGCCGCACTGCACCGCCGCCAGGGCGAGCACCAGCAGGGACGGCGGGTGCGAGTTGGTGCGCTCGACACCGGGCACGCCGACCATGCTCGCCGGGTAGTGGAACACCAGCAGCAGTGCGGCGAACAGCGCTCCGCCGCCGAGCAGCAGCACCCGGGCGGCCGGCCTGCCGAGCCGGCCCCGCGCCCACAGCACGCCGAGCTGGTAGCCGAACAGCCAGCCCGGCAGGATGTTCAGCAGCCCGACCCAGGACGGCACCGCCTCGGCCCACGGCCCGTACCGCAGCAGGTCGACCGCAGCGACCGTGACCGCCGGCAGGCCCGCCGACCAGCCGCCCAGCCGCCGCGCGACGGCCACGCAGAGCGGGGTGAGCGCGGTCAGCCCCAGGTAGACCCCGATGTACCAGAGCGGCTGCACCACCAGCGTGGCACCGGTGCGCAGGGTGTCCGCCGGGACGCCGAGCCGGGGCAGCAGCGGGATCAGCACCGCCCAGACGGCCGTCACCCCCAGCACCGGGCGCAACAGCCGGACCGTTCGGCTCCGCAGCCAACTTCCGTACGTCAGGCCCTTCTCCCGGGCGCGCTCCAGTGAGCGGACCGAGGAGTGGCCGCCGACCAGGAAGAACACCCCGAGCATCTGCAGCACCCAGCTGACCGGGGCGAAGAAGCCGAGCGAGGAGAGCGGGCTGGCGTTGTGCAGGGCGCCGTCGGGGGAGAGGGTGAGGCCGCCGAGCATCCAGTGCCCGATCGGCACGGCGAGCAGGGCGAGGGCGCGCAGCCCGTCCAGGGCGCGGTCGCGGGTCTCGGGCGTCCGGGCGTCGACCTTCTCGGCGGCGCGGCGCAGGGCGGTGAGCGGGTGGGCCATGGCGGTGCTCCTTCCAGTGCTGGGCTCGGAGGGGTCAGCCGCGCCCGAGGGCGATGGCGGCGTAGGCGGTGAGCGAGGCGGTGCCGGGGGCGAAGTAGCCGGAGTGGCCGTGGGATCCGGTGGCGGGCAGCGGGCGGGCGCCGAAGCCGGGGCCGGTCGGGTCGGCGCCGTGGCCGAGGCCGAACAGCCGGACGTTGGGCACGTCGCCGATCCAGTCCGAGCCGTTGCGGGTGGTGGCCCAGAGCGGGACGCGCGGGTCGAGGTCGGCGGCCGAGTCGACGCCCATGCCGGGCGAGCCCAGCACCACCAGACCGGAGGCCTGGGCCGCGTTCGGGCGGGCCAGGCCGCAGACCACCGAGCCGTAGCTGTGGCAGAACACCGTGGGCGGGGCCTGCGGCCGGGTGCTGACGGCGAGTCCGTCCAGCAGCCGGGTCAGCCGGGTGGCGCCGGCCCGGGCGAGGTCCTCGGTGGCGGCGTCCGGGCCGAGGCCGACCGGGGTGGTGTAGCCGGCCCAGGCGATCACGGCGCTCTGCCCGTCGGTGGCGCCGTACAGGGCGCGGGCCATTCCGGCGGGGCTGCCGTACGGGTCGCCGGCGCGGTCGAAGCTCAGCAGGTCGATGTCCGACCCGGGGACGATCACGGCGGAGCGGCGGGCGGCGGCGAGGTCGCCGTACACCTCGGCGACCTGGCCGCGGCCGCGCGGGTCGAAGGCGAGGATCTGCCGGCCGCCGTCCAGCAGGGTGCGGTAGCGCTCGGCGCGGGTGCGGGCGGCCTGGTGGTCCTGCGGGGTGAGTGCCGGGTCGGTGGCCCGGACGAGTTCCCGGTCGCGCTCGGCGGTGAGGGCCAGGGTGTTGGCCCGGTAGCGGAGTCGGACCGGGGCGCCGTCCAGGTTGCCGACCACCAGCGGGTGCCGGGCGGCCAGGGCGTCCTGCTGCGCCGGGGTCAACCCGGCGAAGAAGGCGGCGACTTGGACGGGCGTGGCGGTGGCCGGGTCGGGCGGCCGGAGGCCGGACGCGGTGTCGGCGGTCCAGGCGGCGCTGCCGGGTGGCGGGCCGGTCACGGCGGTCTGGGTGTCGGCGGCCCAGCCGCCCGCGCCGAGCAGCGCCGCCAGCGCCACCGCGGTGGCGGCGATCGCCCGCCTGGCCCGAAATGTGCGCATGTCCCTGTTCTCCCTTGTCCGTTCGGCTGCCGAGCCGGTCCGGTCGTCGAGCCGGTTCGGCTGTCGACGGGGAGGAAGGTAGGAATGCGACGGCCCCGCGGGCGTCATACCGCGGGGCCAACCCTGGGGTGCTACCCGGGTATCAGGGGTGGCACCGCCCCGAGCCGAAGGGGCGCGCCGGTGTCGAAAGGGAGAAGCGAGGGAGCGACGGAGGAGCGAGGGGGCGCCGACCGTCGGCACCGGATCAGAGCGCCCCGGAGGCGAGCGGGCGAGTAACAGCTACTGACCAGGTGTCACAAGACCTGATTCGTAGGCCAGCACCACGGCCTGGGCACGGTCGCGCAGGTCGAGCTTGGCGAGGATGCGGCCGATGTGGGTCTTGACGGTCTGTTCGGCGAGCACCAGCTGCCCGGCGATCTCCTGGTTGGACAGGCCGCGGGCGATCAGTTCCAGCACCTCGGTCTCGCGCGGGGTCAGGCCGTTGAGCCGCAGCTTGGGGTCGCGGCGCTTGGCGGGGCGACTGTGGGCGAAGTCCTCGATCAGCCGGCGGGTCACCGAGGGGGCGAGCAGCGCCTCGCCGGCCGCGACCACCCGGACCGCGGCGATCAGGTCGGCGGGCGGGGCGTCCTTGAGCAGGAAGCCGCTGGCCCCGGCGCGCAGCGCCTCGTACACGTAGTCGTCCACGTCGAAGGTGGTCAGCATCAGCACCTTGGGCCGGTGCGCGCCGCCGCCTCCCCGACTACCGGTGGCCGGGTCGAGCAGCCGCCGGGCCGCCTCCAGGCCGTCCATGACGGGCATGCGGACGTCCATCAGCACCACGTCGGGGTGGGTGCGTCCGGTGACCTCCAGGGCCTGGGAGCCGTCCGCCGCGTCCCCCACCACGTCGATGTCGCTCTGGGCGTTGAGCAGGGCGGCGAAGCCGGCCCGCACCATGGCCTGGTCGTCGACGATGATCACGCGGATGGTCATGCGGTTGTCTCCAGAGGAAGGTCGAGCGGCAGGACGGCGGCCACCTTGAAGCCGCCGTCCGGCAGCGGGCCGGTGTCCAGCCTGCCATCGACCAGCCGGACGCGTTCGCGCATTCCGACCAGACCCTGCCCGGTGCCCTCGACCGAGGCCTCCAGCGACTCGGTGCGCTGCGGCGGGGGCGCGTTGACCACGGTCAGCCGCAGTTCCGGGCCGTCCGCCGAGAGCGACACCCAGGTCCGCGCGCCGGGGGCGTGCCGGACCACGTTGGCCAGTGCCTCCTGCACGATCCGGTAGACGGACAGGCCGACGGCCTGCGGCACCCGCTCGGCCAGCCCCTCGTCCACGGTCAGTTCGGCGGGCACCCCGGCCCGCCCCACCGTCTCGACCAGCTGGGCGAGTTGGCCCACCCCTGGCTGCGGGGTCTTCTCCGCAGTGGACTCCTCGCTGCGCAGCACGCCGAGCAGTCGCCGCATCTCGGCCAGCGACTCCCGGGCGGCGTCGGCGATCGTGCCGAACTCCTCGGCGGCGTCGGCCGGTACGCCCTCGATCCGGTACGGCGCGCTGGCGGCCTGGACGGCGATCACCGACATGTGGTGGGCCACCACATCGTGCAACTCCCGGGCGATCCGGGCGCGTTCCTCCAGCAGGGTGCGCCGCTCGCGTTCCACCTCGCTGATCTGCTCCTGTTGCTTGAGCAGTCGGCGCGCCTCGGCGCTTTCCCGGAGGGCTCCGCCGAGCACCAGGACGGCGCCGGTCAGGGCGACCGCGAGGACGGTGTTGTCCCCGGTGTAGCGGGAGCCGATCCCGGCGACCGACAGGGCGGTCCCGGCGCCGGCGGTGACCAGCCAGACCGCGACCAGGGTGCGCCGCGGCTCGCGGAGGGAGAGCGGGACCATCAGGAACAGGTAGCCGACCAGGCTGGTGGGGATCCAGGGCCAGGGGCCGCCGGTCCCGCTCCCGGTGGTCAGGACCAGCAGGGCGGCCAGCAGATCGGTGCTGCCGATCATCCACCAGGCGGCCAGCGGTCGGCTCACCGCGAGCAGCAGGGGGGCGGTCTGCGCGACCGCGAGGGCGCCGGCGAGCCCCCCGTTGAGCCCGTAGTCATTGGCCATCACATTGATCCCGCTGGGCAGCAGCGAGGCGATCGAGGCCACGACGAGGACGTACGGGAGGTGGCGGATCCACGGCCGGGGGGACCGGGCAAGCAGCGGGGTGTGGTCGGCGGACGGTCGCAGGAGCGTGGTGAGCATGGCCCGCACCGCGCCGCGGGGGCCGGACCCGGTGGACGAGTTGATCATCCGGCCAGACTAGGGGCGCGGTGGCCGCTCGGCGTCCGACCTGGGTCCGGGATCCGGGGTAGCACTCGGGTATGACGCGAGCGCTCAGGGGCGCCAGTGGCCGGCCAGGGCCGGACCGAGCTGGTCGAAGTGGCGTTCGATCACCGTGACCATGCCCTCGGGTTCGGCCGGTTCCTGCT
The DNA here is from genome assembly GCF_044768305.1 of Kitasatospora sp. NPDC101155. Lineage (NCBI taxonomy): Bacteria > Bacillati > Actinomycetota > Actinomycetes > Kitasatosporales > Streptomycetaceae > Kitasatospora > Kitasatospora sp. NPDC101155. The sequence goes on from NZ_JBIWPN010000013.1 coordinate 158,192, forward strand.
CGGCGGTCCAGGACAGGTGGGCGGCGCGCAGCAGGCCGCCGAAGACGGCGGCGAGCACGACCGGCCGCAGGTCCTCGGCCGGGTCCAGCCCTTCGCGCTCGGCGAGCACCTGGGCCACCAGCCGCTCCTGGTCGGTGACCCGGCGCAGGTGGGCGGCGAGCAGCGCGGGCGTGTCCTCGATGATCCGCAGCAGCTCCAGGGCGCTGCGGATCGAGCCGGGCCCGGGGGTCTGGGCTTTCCCGAGGTCGCGCCAGGCCTTGACGATCGAGGCTCGCAGCGCCTGGAGCGGGGTCTCCTCGGCCGGGCGGTGGCGCAGGCACTCGATGAAGTAGTCCTCGGCGTCGGCCATCACGGCGAGGGCGACCTCGTCCTTGTTGGCGAAGTAGCGGAAGAAGGTGCGCTGGGAGACGTCCACGGCGGAGGCGATCTCGTCGACGGTGGTGCGGGCGAAGCCCTGGCTGAGGAAGAGCACGTGGGCGGCCTGCACCAGGGCGTCCCGGGTCTGCCGCTTCTTGCGCTCCCGCAGTCCGGGCGTCCGGCCGAGGCCCTCCGGGGTGCCGAGGGTGCGGGGGGTGTGAGCGGCCATGGCGGGGGCCTTCCGGGGCGCTGGTGTGGCGGGTGGGAGTACAACCTTAGCCTCCTGACAAATGTCAGTGCAGGTCAGAAGTCATTGTTTGCCGAATGTCAGAGACTGTCATAATCTGCCGACAATGGCGCTCGTCGGCCGGGCACTCGTGGGGACGGGTGGGTCGTCGCGGCGCCACTCCCACGTTCCGAATCTCGGCACGCCCCCGGAGGGCCCAGATGAGCCAGTCCGTCGTCAAGAACTCCAAGGCGGACGCACCGCCGCCGAATCCGCCGACCGGGGGAGGGCTCAAGGGGCACCCCTGGCTGACCCTGCTGACCGTCGCGGTCGGCGTGATGATGGTTGCCCTGGACGGCACGATCGTCGCGATCGCCAACCCGGTGATCCAGGAGAAGCTGAACGCGGCGCCGTCCGAGATCCAGTGGGTCACCAGCGGCTACCTGCTGGCGCTCGCGGTCTTCCTGATCACCGCCGGCAAGATCGGCGACCGGTTCGGCCACAAGACCACGTTCCTGGTCGGCGGGGTCGGCTTCGCCGCCACCTCGGCCGCGATCGGCTTCGCCGGCAACATCCAGACCGTGATCGCTTTCCGCGTCCTGCAGGGCCTGTTCGGCGCGCTGCTCCAGCCGGCCGCGCTCGGCCTGCTGCGCGGGGCCTTCCCGGCCGAGAAGCTCAACATGGCGATCGGCATCTGGGGCGGAGTGATCGGCGCCTCCAGCGCGGCCGGCCCGATCGTCGGCGGCCTGCTGGTCGAGCACGTCAGCTGGGAGTCGGTCTTCTTCATCAACATCCCGGTCGGCCTGATCACGCTGTGCCTGGGCCTGTGGATCCTCAAGGACGTCCGGGCCGAGAACGCCGTCAAGTCCTTCGACGTGCCCGGCATCGCGCTGCTCTCCGCCGGGATGTTCGCGCTGGTCTTCGGCATCATCAAGGCCCCCGTGTGGGGCTGGGGCGACGCCAGGACGCTGCTGTTCCTGGGCGGCGCGGTGCTGCTGATGGCGCTCTTCGCGTTCTGGCAGGGCCGGGCGAAGGAACCGCTGATCCCGCTCGGCCTGTTCCGCTCGGTGCCGCTGTCGGCGGGCGTGCTGCTGATGGTGCTGATGGCCTTCGCGTTCTTCGGCGCGATCTTCTTCGTGACCTTCTACCTGCAGAACGTGCACCAGCAAAAACCTGTAGAGGCCGGCGTCCACCTGCTGCCGATGACCGGCATGATGATCATCGGATCGCCACTGGCCGGCCTGGCGATCGGCAAGCTCGGCCCGCGGATCCCGATCGTGGCGGGCATGCTGATCACCACCGCCGCGATGTGCGGCATGTCCACCCTGGACACCGGCTCCGGCACCGGCGTGATGTCGCTCTGGTTCGTCCTGATGGGCCTCGGCATCAGCCCGGTCATGGTCGGCGCCACCGAGGTCATCGTCGGCAACGCCCCGCTGGAGCTGTCCGGCGTGGCCGGCGGCCTGCAGCAGTCCGCGATGCAGGTCGGCGGCAGCCTCGGCACCGCCGTGCTGGGCGCGCTGATGGCCGCCAAGGTCGGCGACGTACTGCCCGGCAACTGGGCCAAGGCCGGCCTGCCGCCGGTCGAGGGCCCGCAGGCCGAGGGCCTCAAGCAGGCCGCCCAGCTCGGCATCGCCCCGCCGGCCCCGCCCGGCACCCCGCAGCAGGCGGTGGACGCGATGGCCGGCGCCGTGCACCAGTCCTTCGTCAGCGGCATGTCGCTCGCCTTCGCGGTGGCCGCCGTGGTGGCGTTCGGCGCCGCCGTGCTCGGCCTGCTCGCCCGCCGCGGCAGCACCGACGCGGGCCCGGCCGTGCACATCTGACGGACACCCGTACGCGACGGTCCCGGACTCCCGACGGAGTCCGGGGCCGTCGCGTCGTTCAGACCCGGGTGAGCGCCACCAGCGGGACGGTCCGGGCGGCGGTGCGGTAGCCCCCGAACTGGGGCTGGACGGCGACCTGCCGGGCCCAGAGCGCGTCGTGCTCGGCCGGGTCGACCGCGGCGGCCACGGCCGGGTAGCGCTCGTCGCCGACCTCGACGGTGACCTTGCGGTTGAACTCGCCCGTGCCGTCGGCGGGTTCGGGGTGCTGTCCGGTGATCTCGCTCGTCATGCCGCCGAGCGTCGGGCCCCCCCCCCGGGTGTGGGGGGCCCAACCCCGGGGACCGCGGCCGGGCCGTCCCCCCCGCCGGGGGGCCGCCCCCTACCGGGGTTGAGGGGGGTGCGGGGGGCCCCCCCC
>NZ_JBIWPN010000013.1:161022-244284 GCF_044768305.1 Kitasatospora sp. NPDC101155
CGCCCCCACTGGGGTGTAGGTGGCGTTTCCCCGCGCGGGGGGGGGGGGGGTGTTGGGGGTGGTTCGGTTTCACCCCGCTCCTCTGCCCGCCGGGCGCCCCCCCCCCCCCCGGGGGGCGGCCCCACAACCGCCGGGAACGCCGAAGGGCCGGACCCCCGTACGGAGGTCCGGCCCCTTCAGGCGTTAGCGGGTGATCAGGCGTCGCCGCCGGCGGCACCCGGGTCGGCCGCGGTCACGTCCAGCAGCTGGTAGCGGTCGATCGCCTCCTTCAGCGCCGAGCGGTCGATCTTGCCCTGCTTGGCGAGCTCGGTGAGCACGCCCAGGACGACCGACTGCGCGTCGATGTGGAAGAAGCGACGGGCCGCACCGCGGGTGTCGGCGAAGCCGAAGCCGTCGGCGCCCAGCGACTGGTACTGGCCCGGCACCCAGCGGGCGATCTGGTCCGGAACGGCGCGCATCCAGTCGGACACGGCGACGAACGGGCCCTCGGCACCCTGGAGCTTCTGGGTCACGTACGGCACCCGCTGCTGCTCCTCGGGGTGCAGCAGGTTGAACTCCTCGGTCTCCACCGCGTCGCGGCGCAGCTCGTTCCAGGAGGTCGCGGACCAGACGTCGGCCTTGACGTTCCACTCCTCGGCGAGGATGCGCTGGGCCTCCAGGGCCCACGGCACGGCCACGCCGGAGGCGAGGATCTGGGCCGGGATCTGGCCGGCGGTGCCCGGCGCGTACTTGTGCAGACCCTTGAGGATGCCCTCGACGTCGACGTTCTCGGGCTCGGCCGGCATCTTGATCGGCTCGTTGTAGACGGTCATGTAGTAGAACACGTCCTCGCCGTGCGGGTGCTCGGCGCTGGAGCCGTACATCCGACGCAGACCGTCCTGGACGATGTGCGCGATCTCGAAGCCGTACGCCGGGTCGTACGCGACGACGCCGGGGTTGGTCGAGGCCAGCAGGTGCGAGTGGCCGTCGGCGTGCTGCAGGCCCTCACCGGTCAGCGTGGTGCGGCCGGCGGTGGCGCCGATCACGAAGCCGCGGGCCAGCTGGTCGGCCATCTGCCAGAACTGGTCGCCGGTGCGCTGGAACCCGAACATCGAGTAGAAGACGTACACCGGGATCAGCGGCTCGCCGTGGGTCGCGTAGGACGAACCGGCGGCGATCAGCGAGGCGGTGCAGCCGGCCTCGGAGATGCCGTCGTGCAGCATCTGGCCGGTCGGCGACTCCTTGTAGGCCAGCAGCAGGTCGCGGTCGACCGACTCGTAGGTCTGGCCCAGCGGGTTGTAGATCTTCGCCGACGGGAACAGCGAGTCCATGCCGAAGGTGCGGTACTCGTCCGGCGCGATCGGCACGAAGCGGTTGCCGATGCCCTTGTCCCGCATGAGGTCCTTGAGTACCCGGACGAACGCCATGGTGGTGGCGATGGTCTGGTTGCCGGAACCCTTCTTGACCGCCTTGTACGCGTCGTCGCCGGGCAGCACCAGCGGGCGCGGGCGCACCTTGCGGGTCGGCACGTAGCCGCCCAGCTCGCTGCGGCGGTCGTGCATGTACTGGATCTCTTCGGAGTCGCGACCCGGGTGGTAGTAGGGCGGGTAGCCCTCGTCCAGCTGCTTGTCGGTGATCGGCAGGTGCAGCCGGTCGCGGAAGCGCTTCAGGTCCTCGACCGTCAGCTTCTTCATCTGGTGGGTGGCGTTGCGGCCCTCGAAGTTGGGGCCCAGCGTCCAGCCCTTGACCGTCTGGGCGAGGATGACCGTCGGCTGGCCCTTGTGCTCGCGGGCCGCCTTGAACGCCGCGTAGATCTTCTTGTGGTCGTGGCCGCCGCGACCCAGGTGCTGGATCTGGTGGTCGGTCATGTTCTCGACCATGGCGCGCAGGCGCAGGTCGCCGCCGAAGAAGTGCTCGCGGATGTAGTCGCCGGTCTCGGTGGCGTAGGTCTGGAACTGGCCGTCCGGGGTGGTATTCATCTTGTTCACCAGGACGCCGTCGCGGTCCTGCGCGAGCAGCGGGTCCCAGCTGCGGTCCCAGATGAGCTTGATCACGTTCCAGCCGGCGCCCCGGAACTGGGACTCCAGCTCCTGGATGATCTTGCCGTTGCCGCGGACCGGGCCGTCGAGGCGCTGCAGGTTGCAGTTGACCACGAAGGTCAGGTTGTCCAGGCCCTCGCGGGCGGCCAGCGACAGCTGGCCGAGCGACTCGGGCTCGTCCATCTCGCCGTCGCCGAGGAAGGCGTACACCTGCGAGTCCGAGGTGTCCTTGATGCCGCGGTGCTCCAGGTAGCGGTTCATCCGCGCCTGGTAGATCGCGCCGAGCGGGCCGAGGCCCATCGAGACGGTCGGGAACTCCCAGAAGTCCGGCATCAGCCGCGGGTGCGGGTAGCTGGACAGGCCGTACGGGGCCTTCGACTTCTCCTGGCGGAACGCGTCGAGCTGCTGCTCGGTGAGTCGGTCCAGCAGGAAGGCGCGGGCGTAGATGCCGGGGGAGGCGTGACCCTGGAAGAAGATCTGGTCGCCGGACTCGCCCTCGGCGTCCTTGCCGCGGAAGAAGTAGTTGAAGCCGACGTCGTAGAGCGACGCGGAGGAGGCGAAGGTGGCGATGTGACCACCGACGCCGATGCCCGGGCGCTGCGCCCGGGAGACCATGACGGCCGCGTTCCAACGGGTCGCGTTGAGGATCTTGCGCTCGATCTCCTCGTTGCCGGGGAAGAACGGCTCGTCCTTGGTCGCGATGGTGTTGACGTAGTCCGTGCTGCGCATCTCGGGCACGGCGACACGCTTCTCGCGGGCGCGCTCGATCAGCCGCAGCATCAGGTAACGGGCACGCTCACGCCCCCGCTCGTCGATGGCCGCATCGAGCGACTCCAGCCATTCCGCGGTCTCCTCGGGATCGAAGTCCGGGACCTGACTCGGAAGGCCGCCAATGATGATCGGGTTGCGATCGGATCCGGAAGCCACGCTGTTCCTTCACTGTCGGTCGAAACTGAGGTGTGTCGCGCCGCCTCCATCGTGCTACCGCGCTCGGAGATCCGTCATCTCTACCGATCGGTAACCGTTCCGCCTGGTGGGCGGGCCGGTCTGGTGGTGCGCGGTGCGGGCGTCTTCGTCCGCTCCGTACACCCCCGGGTGTTACGAAAAGAGGTGGTCCGACCTGGTGTCCCGTCCGCCCGATGGCGGGCGGCCGGGGCGAGGGCCAACAGGAGACTCTACGCCCGCGCACACGCGGACCCCGAATGCCGTTCGCATCTCGGGCACGTGTGCGGCCTGTGGGCCGGGACCACCCGAAGCATCCTTGTCTCACGCAGAGAAGGGCAAATCGGTGTGATTCCCGACACGTCGACCGGCGTGTCCCGCTGTGACACGTCAACCTTTGGAGGGGATCGGGGGTCGGGTACTTGCGCGAACCGCCGCGCCCGTGTGGACTACGGCCACAGCCTCGGCATGGACGCCGAGCCGAATACTGGAGGTTATTCCCGTGAGCGCGACCGCGGACCCCGCGGACAAGTCCAACCCGGCGACCCGTCTCGGCTTCGAAGAGGGCCAGATCGTCCAGGAGCTGGGGTACGACGACGACACTGACCAGGATCTCCGTGAAGGCATCGAGGAGATCACCGGGACGGATCTCGTCGACGAGGACTACGACGACGTCGCGGACGCCGTCCTGCTCTGGCACCGCGACGACGACGGGGACCTCACGGACGCCCTCGTCGACGCCCTGGAGTACCTGGCCGAGGGCGGTCTGATCTGGCTGCTGACGCCCAAGACCGGCCGTGACGGCCACATCGAGGCCTCCGAGATCGCGGACGCGGCGAAGACCTCCGGCCTGTCGCAGACCAGCTCGATCGCGATCGCCAAGGACTGGGCGGCCACCCGCCTGGCCACCAAGTCCACGGCGAAGCAGCCCAAGCAGCGCTGAACGGGCCCTGAAGCCGAGCGCCGGGCCCCGTCGGGGCACTCCTCCGACGGGGCCCGGCGCTTTTCGCGTCTTCGGGCCGGGGCTGTTCGCCGAGGGCGAAAGGGCTGGGCCGCCCGGCGGAGCGCCTCATCCGTTCGGCCGAACGCCCGTGAGCGAATGCGAGGATGTGCCCTGCCGCGCCCGCCGCGCGGTCCGGTCGCGCCGCACTCGCGCCGGAGTCGCGTCAGAAAGGTCCCGCTCATGACCGTCGCGGTCGGCACCCCGGCTCCGGACTTCGAGCTCAACAACCAGCACGGGGAGAGCGTCCGGCTCGCCGACTTCCGGGGCCGCAAGCACGTGGTGCTGGTCTTCTACCCGTTCGCCTTCACCGGCGTGTGCACCGGCGAGCTGGGCGCGATCCAGCGGGAGCTGGCGGGGCTGCAGAACGACCGGGTCCAGGTGCTCGGGATCTCCTGCGACTCCCAGTTCAGCCAGCGCGTGCTCGCCGACCGGGAGGGCCTGGAGTTCCCGCTGCTCGCCGACTTCTGGCCGCACGGCGAGGTCGCCCGGGCCTACGGCGTGCTGGACGAGGAGAAGGGCTGCCCGCTGCGCGGCACCTTCGTGGTCGACGAGGCCGGCACGGTGCGATGGAGCGTCCTCAACGGCCTCCCGGAGGCCCGGGACGAGCAGGAGTACCTGAAGGCCCTCGCAGCCCTCTGAAGCCCCCGAGCGGGGGCTCCGGACCCCGTTCGGAGGCGTTCCGGGCCCGTTCGGAGGTGCCCCGGGCCCCGTTCGGAGGTGTGTGCGGGAACCGGGCACTACGCTCGGGCCGTTGGCGGGGTGGGGCGTACGTCCGGTTCCGGGCGGCCGGCCTCGAACCGCACCACCGCGGGGGCACCAGCCGTGCCTCCCGATTCTTGGAGGACACGTGGGAGTCAGCCTCAGCAAGGGCGGCAACGTCTCGCTCACCAAGGAGGCCCCCGGGCTCCAGGCCGTCGTGGTCGGCCTGGGCTGGGACGTCCGGACCACCACCGGGACGGACTTCGACCTGGACGCCAGCGCGCTGCTCTGCAACGACCAGGGCAAGGTCGGCTCGGACGGCAACTTCGTGTTCTTCAACAACCTGAAGAGCCCGGACGGCTCGGTCGAGCACACCGGCGACAACCGCACCGGTGAGGGCGAGGGCGACGACGAGGCGATCAAGGTCAACCTGGTCGGCGTCCCGGCGGACGTGCAGAAGATCGTCTTCCCGGTGTCGATCTACGACGCCGAGAGCCGCGGCCAGAACTTCGGCCAGGTCCGCAACGCCTTCATCCGTGTGGTGAACCAGGCCGACAACTCGGAGCTGGCCCGCTACGACCTCTCCGAGGACGCCTCCACCGAGACCGCGATGGTCTTCGGCGAGCTGTACCGCAATGGCGGCGAGTGGAAGTTCCGCGCCATCGGCCAGGGCTACGCCTCCGGCCTGCGCGGCATCGCCCAGGACTTCGGCGTCAACGTCTGAGTTCCCATCGGCGCACCGGTCTGCGCGCCGAACTCCCGGGGCGGCCCCGGACCTTTGAGGTCCGGGGCCGCCCCGGCTTCGTCCGGGCCCGGTGCGCTGCGAGGATGTGAGTTCAGGAAGTTCAGCCGGCCAAAGCGGGCCGGCCGGGGCCGCGGGGGACTACACCTGTAAGGCGCGCCCCGGGAGAAGCAAGGGAGGAAGAACACCATGGTGGTCACGCTCGCCAAGGGCGGGAACGTCTCGCTCACCAAGGCTGCACCGAACCTGACGCAGGTCCAGATCGGCCTCGGCTGGTCCGCCCGTTCGACCACGGGCGCGCCGTTCGACCTCGACGCGAGCGCCCTGATCTGCGGTGGCGGGCGAGTGCTCGGTGACGAGTACTTCGTCTTCTACAACAACCTCAAGAGCCCCGAGGGCTCGGTGGAGCACCAGGGCGACAACCTCGTGGGCGGCGACGAGACGGGTGACGACGAGCTGATCCTGGTCAGCCTGGAGCTGGTTCCGGCGCAGGCGGACAAGGTGGTCTTCGCGGTCTCGATCTACGAGGCCGAGGCCCGGCTGCAGAACTTCGGCCAGGTCCGCAACGCCTACATCCGGGTCGTCAACTCCCTCGACGGCCAGGAGATCGCGCGTTACGACCTGTCCGAGGACGCGTCCAGCGAGACCGCGATGATCTTCGGCGAGCTGTACCGGTACGCGGGTGAGTGGAAGTTCCGCGCGGTGGGCCAGGGCTACGCCTCCGGCCTGCGCGGAATCGCGCTCGACTTCGGCGTCAACGTACAGTGAGGGAATGAATCGGACTTATCGCACCCGACCAACGATCATGAGAACAGAGGGCAGTGCGGGGGTGACCTGACCGGGCTCCGGCCCGGTCAGGCGCCTCGGGGCGAGGCCGACCCCGGCACGGCCAGAATCCCGAAAGGTAGCCAACTCCCGTGTTCCTCCGCACATTCGGCTGGTCGTTCGCGATCACCGCCATCGGCCTGATCGCGGCCGGACTGCTCTGGGGAGCCCAAGGCTTCGGCATCGTGCTGATCCTCTCCATCCTGGAGATCTCCCTCTCCTTCGACAACGCGGTGGTCAATGCCACGGTGTTGAAGCGGATGAACCCGTACTGGCAGAAGATCTTCCTGACGGTCGGTGTGCTGATCGCCGTCTTCGGCATGCGGCTGGTCTTCCCGCTGCTGGTCGTCGGCCTGACCGCGAAGCTCAACCCGGCGACGGTGATCGACCTCGCGCTGCACTCCGACAAGACCCACGACGGCCTCACCTACGGCCAGTACCTGGAGGCGGCCAACCCGGCCATCGCGGCCTTCGGTGGCGTCTTCCTGTTGATGATCTTCCTCGACTTCGTGTTCGAGGAGAAGGAGCACAACTGGCTGAGCTGGCTGGAGCGTCCGCTGGAGAAGGTCGGCAAGCTGGACGCCCTGTCCAGCGTCGCCGCCCTGGTCGCGCTGGTGCTGGCCTCCCGCTTCTTCGCCGCGGAGCACGCTGAAACCGTTCTGCTGGCCGGTGTGCTCGGCCTGATCACCTACCTGGCGGTCGGCGGCCTCTCCTCGATCTTCGAATCGGGGCTGGAGGAGGAGGCCGAGCGCGAGGAGGAGGCCGAGAAGGCCGGCAAGTCGATCGTCCAGGTGGCCGGCAAGGCCGCGTTCTTCCTGTTCCTCTACCTGGAGGTGCTGGACGCGTCGTTCTCCTTCGACGGCGTGGTCGGCGCGTTCGCCATCTCCAGCGACATCTTCCAGATCACCCTGGGCCTCGGCATCGGCGCGATGTACATCCGCTCGCTGACCGTCTTCCTGGTCCGCAAGGGCACCCTGGACGACTACGTCTACCTGGAGCACGGTGCCCACTACGCGATCGGCGCGCTGGCGGTGATCCTGCTGGTCGGGATCAAGTACCACATCCCGGAGATCGTCACCGGCCTCATCGGCGTCGCCTTCATCGGGCTGGCGCTCGGGTCGTCCATCCTGCGCAACCGGCGTGAGGGTGCGGCGGAGGAGAAGGAACTGGTCGGCAGCAAGTAGCCCGCCGGGCAAGCACGACGGCCGCCTCCGGGATTCCGGGGCGGCCGTTCGCGTTGTTCCCGTGGTGCGGGTCCGTCAGCCCAGCTGCTGTTCGATCGCGCGCAGCTTGCGCTCCAGCGAGTCCAGCTTCGGCATCGACAGCGTGTCGTCGTCGGCCGTCAGGTCGACGGTCGAGCTGCGACGGGTCGAGGCGGAGTCGCCGGTCGACGAGGAGTAGTCCGACGAGGAGTACGCCGACGAGGAGTACGCCGACGAGGAGTAGTCCGACGAGGAGTAGTCCGACGAGGAGTAGTCCGACGAGGAGTAGTCCGACGAGGAGTACGTCGAGGACGAGTAGGCCGAGGAGGAGTAGGAGGAGCCCACCGCGGCCCGGGGGTGGCGGCCGGTGTCCAGGGCGGCCGGTTCGAACGAGTCGCCGGTGAACCGGTCGGTGGAGGTCTTCGAGGTGGAGGTGGCGCTGTCGTCCCTGGCGGCTAGGGCAGGCTCCGTAGCGCTCGGGCCGTCTCCGGCCGCCGTGAGCGCGGGCACCTGACGCCCGCCGCGGGCCCGGGCGAGCATGCCGCCCTGGCGGGAGATGGCCTTCAGCTCGGCGCGCTCGCGGCGGTCGGCGGTGCGGGCGCGGACCTTGGCGTCCAGCTTCGCCTGGCGCTCCTCGCGCACCTCCTCGACCGCCTCGTCCAGGCTGCGGACGTTCTCCAGCAGCATCAGCGACCAGGCGGCGTAGGTCTCGCGCGGGGCGCGCAGCCAGCGGACGATGCGGATCTGCGGCAGCGGGCGCGGGACGAGGCCCTGCTCGCGCAGCGCGGCCTTGCGGGTCTGCTTGAGCGCGCGGTCGAACAGGATCGCCGCCGAGATCGACATGCCGGAGAAGAACTGCGGGGCGCCGGCGTGGCCCAGGCCGCGCGGGGCGTGCACCCAGTTGAACCAGGCCGAGGCGATCGCGAACACCCAGACCAGCAGGCGGGAGCCGAGCGCGGCGTCACCGTGGCTGGCCTCGCGCACGGCGAGCACCGAGCAGAACATCGCGGCGCCGTCCAGGCCGAACGGGACGAGGTACTCCCAGCCGCCGGACAGGCCGAGGTTCTCGGTGCCGAAGCCGACCAGGCCGTGGAAGGACAGCGCGGCCGCGACACCGGCACAGACGAACAGCAGGGTGTAGGAGGCGATGCCGTAGATCATCTCCTTGCGGCGGCGGCGCTCCTCGCTGCGCTCCCAGGAGTCGGCCGCCTCGTCCTTCTTCGTGCTCTTGAAGCGCAGCGTCGCCAGCAGGACGGCGACGAACAGCAGGGCTACGCCGCCGACGACGGTCCAGACCAACTGTATGGAGGTCAGGTTCATTGCGGGTCGGGCCTCGGGTTTCCGCAGGGGACAGGTTCACAGGGCGACACAGGCGGTCAGGTCCCGCCGTGCGGGCACTACCTGACGCTCAGTTCGTCTCCGCACGGCGTCCCCAGCCGCCCGCGCAGGGGCGGACGGGACACCTGTGCGGCTAGACGATATCGCGTCCGAAGGGGCGGAATGTTACGGGAGGGCGGCTTCCACGGGCCAATCGACCCACCGGTTCGCGTCGAGGATGGGCGTGAACCGTCCTGTGGGGTAGGGGAATGGGAGGTTCTGGTATCCGCCGGCCGGAGTGATGCCCGATCATGGACCGGCGGATGGTCGACCGGCGGATCGTCGACCGGTGGATCGTCAGATCGCCGGACGGAGGAAGGGGGAGAGGACGGGATGGTCTCGATCTGGGAGTACCTGCGCGGGGACAAGAGCTACACCTTCGACAACCCGGGCGCGCTGCACAAGGTCACACTCACCAAGTCGGCGCCGCAGCACGCGATCACCGGCTCGGCCGCCACCACCGGCTACCTCTACGTCAACCTGCACTGGACCATGCGCTCGGGCGCCGTCCGGCCGAGCACCCGGGAGACCGTCAAGCGCTTCTTCAGCCCCCGGATCCTCAGCCCGCTGGAGCCGGACTCGCCGGGGAGCAACGAGCAGCTGAACGTCGACCTCGACCTGGCCTGCATGTACGAACTCTCGGACGGCAGTCGGGGCGTGGTGCAGCCGCTCGGCGGGTTCTTCGGCGACCTGCGGGAGCCGCCGTACATCAAGCTCAGCGGCGACGACCAGTACGGGGCGCCGTCCGGCGAGACGATGTACGTCAACCTGGAGAAGAAGGACAAGTTCAAGCGGCTGCTGATCTTCGTCTACATCTACGACGGGACCCCGGCTTTCGAACAGACCCACGCGGTGATAACGATCGTGCCGCAGACCGGGCCGCGGATCGAGATCAAGCTGGACGAGCGGGCCCGGTCGGCGCGCTCCTGCGCGGTGGTGCTGATCGAGAACGCGGGGGACAACCAGCTGACGGTGCGCCGCGAGGTGCGGTACGTCAACGGGTTCCAGGCGGACATCGACCGGCTGTACGGGTTCGGGATGCAGTGGCAGCGGGGGTACAAGAACCAGCCGGGGGACTGAGCCTCGCGGCGGGGCCGTTCGCGGCGGCCCCGCCGCCGGGGGTGTGCCAGCCGGCGGGGCTCGGACTGCGGGCCCTGCGGCGAGTGCCGGCTAGCGGGGCTGGAACTGCGGGCCCTGCGGCGGGAGGGCGAACTCCTCGCCGGCGGGGGCCTGCACCGGGGGCTGCGGCGGGACGGGCGGCTGCTGGCCGGTGCCGGGCTGGTGCTGGCCGGTGCCGGGCTGGTGCGGCGGGTAGCCCGCGCCCGGGTGCGGCTGCGGCGGGACGGGCTGGTGCGGCTGGTTGGGCTGGGGGTAGCCGTAGCCGGTGCCCGGCTGCGGGGCCGGCGGTGCGGGCGGGTACGGCTGGTTGGGCTGCGGGTAGCCGTAGCCGGTCGCGGGCTGCTGCTGCGGGTAGCCGTACCCGGTGCCGGGCTGCGGCTGGGGGTAGCCGTAGCCGGTGCCCGGCCGGGTCGGCGGCGCGGGCGGGGCCGGCGGGACGTTCGGGGGCGCGGTGGGCGGGGCCGCCGGCGGGGGAGTCATGGTCGGCGGCGCCGTGGGTGGCGGCGGGGTCGGCGGTGCGGCGGGCAGCGGGGTCGCCGGGCCGCTCGCGGCCGGTGCCGGGGAGTGCTGCGGCTGGGCCGGGGGCTGGGGCGTCGGGACGGCCGGGGACAGGGTGAAGGTGCCCGGCTCGGGTCGGACCGCCGGGCGTTGCTCCGGCAGCGGGGTGGCGCGCGGGTCGACCGCGCCGGTGGGGCCGGCGGTGGACGCGGGCGCCGGGGGCGGCGTCGGCCCGGACGCGGGGGCTTGCGCCTCGTCGTCCACGGTGATGCCGAAGTCGGTGGCCAGGCCGATCAGCCCGGAGGTGTAGCCCTGGCCGATCGCCCGGAACTTCCAGGTCCCGCTGCGCCGGTAGAGCTCGCCCGCGACCAGCGCGGAGACGTTCTCGGCGTCGACGATCGCGAACTCGGCGATCGGGGTCGCGCCGTCACCGGTCGTGGCGTCGAACAGCAGCAGCCGCAGCCCCGGGACGGCCCGGAACGGCCCGCCCTCGGAGGAGCCGGCCAGCACCACCCGGTCCACGTCGGCGGGCAGCTTGGCCAGCTCGACCTCGACCGTGTCGATGATCTCGGCACCGCCGGAGGTGTGCTGCTTGGGCAGGTGGCGCACGAGTCCGGAGGGGTGGCGCGGCTGGTTGTAGAAGACGAAGTCGGCGTCCGAACGGACGTTGCCGTTGGCGCCGAGCAGCAGCGCGGACGCGTCCACGTCCGGCGCACCGGGCGTGGCGCTCCAGCGCAGCACGGCGCGGACCGCCGCCGCCGGCAGTGCGATGTTGGCGCCCTTGGCCATCACGTGCGTCATAGCGGACCATCCTGCCTGTTCGCCACCGCTTCGGACAACGTGACCGGGACCGCGGTGGCTGGGGTGGACTTTGCCAAGACTTGCGCCGGATCGAGGTTTGCCGCCGTCTTCGCCGTCTCCGTGTCAGGACCGTCGGGTGGTCGTCCAGTGAGAGTCCGTGCGGATCCCGACGCCTCGGGATGTTCCGGGAGTTCAGTGCCCAGGAACCGGGAACGGCCGGAAACCGTCCGTACGATGGTCGTTCGAAAGGCCCCCGGGGGCCCGGCGGAGGGGAGTCCGCCGGTGGTGCCTCCAGGTGAAACGTCCAGGTAGAACCGCTGGCCGGAGGCCGTCCACCCCCGAGGAGAGCACCTTGCGCCATTTCGGCCACCTCGCCGACGACGTCCGAGCCCGGCTGTTCCTGGAGCAGCCGAGGACGTTCACCGCGCAGAGCGAGCCGGCGGTGCTCGCCACCGCCCTCGGCGGCACCCTCTACAGCCCCGCCACCAGGCCCGCACTGGCCGCTGACATCCGCAAACAGGCGGCTCGGGGTGTGGTTTCGATGGTGCTGTGCCTGGAGGACGCGATCGCCGACCACGAGGTGGACGCGGGGGAGCGGAACCTGGTCGAGCAGTTGGCTGACCTGGTTCACGATTTCACCGACAGCACACAGGATCACCCACTCCTCTTCATCAGGGTTCGCGCGGCCTCCCAGATCGCCGACCTGGCCGAGCGGCTCGGCCCGGCCGTCTCGCTGCTCAGCGGCTTCGTGCTGCCCAAGTTCACCCCCGGGGGCGGCAGCGCCTACCTGGCCGCGCTCGCCGCCGCCGAGGCCGCGACCGGGCGGCGGCTGTTCGCCATGCCCGTCCTGGAGTCGCCCGAACTCGCCCACCTGGAGACCAGGCGGGAGCAGCTCTTCGGCATCGCCGAGCTGCTCGCCGGGCACCGCGAGCGGGTGCTCGCCGTCCGGCTCGGCGTCACCGACCTGTGCTCCGCGTACGGGCTGCGCCGCTCGCCCGACCTCACCGCGTACGACGTGGCGCTGGTCGCCTCGGTGATCGGGGACGTGGTCAACGTGCTCGGCCGGGCGGACGGCACCGGGTACACCGTGACCGGGCCGGTCTGGGAGTACTTCCCGGTGCAGGAACGGATGTTCAAGCCGCAGCTGCGCCGCACCCCGTTCACCGCCTCCGGCGGGACGGCCCTGGCCTCCGGGGAGGAGGTCCGCCGCCGGATCATCGAGCACGACCTGGACGGGCTGATCCGCGAGGTCGAACTCGACCGGGCCAACGGCCTGCTGGGAAAGACCTGCATCCACCCCAGCCACGTCCCCGCGGTGCACGCGCTCTCGGTGGTCACGCACGAGGAGTACTGCGACGCCCGCGACATCCTCCGCCAGGAGCGGGGCGGCGGCGGGGTACTGCGCTCGGCGTACACCAACAAGATGAACGAGGCCCGGCCGCACCGCGCCTGGGCGGAACGGGTGCTGCTGCGGGCGGAGGTGTTCGGCGTGGCCCGGGAGGACGTGAGCTTCGCGGAGCTGCTGTCCGCCTGTCTGTGCGGCTGACCGCCTGTCCGCGCGGTTGGCCGCTTGTGCGGCTGGCCGCTTGTCCGTGCGGCTGACCGCCTGCCAGTGCGGCTGACCGTTTGCCCCCTGCGACTGACCGCTACCTGAGTACATGATCCGACAAGCACCATCGAAGGCGGGACCAGCAGTGACCACAGCAGAACAGACGTGGACCGGGCGCTGGGTCGCCGACCGGGCCGGGATAGCGCTGAACGGATCGGAGCGCCTGCCCGAACTCGTCGGTCTGGCCCTGCGGTCCGGCAACCCCCGGCGAGCCCACCTGCTGGTCTCCAGCGTGCTCGGCAAGCACGTCCCCCAGCGGCCCGCCGTGGTGCACGGCGCCGGGCTCGAACTCGGCCGTCGGGTAGCGGACCTGCTCGGCGCCGAGGCGGCCGCGCGGGCCGTCGTGCTCGGCTACGCGGAGACCGCCACCGGCCTCGGCCACAGCGTCGCCGACGGCCTCGACGCCCCGTACCTGCACTCCACCCGCCGGCCCGTCCCCGGGATCGCCCCGCTCGGCGGCTTCGAGGAGGAGCACTCGCACGCCACCGCCCACCTGCTGCTCCCCAGCGACCCCGGACTCCTCGCCGGGGACGGCCCGTTGGTGCTGGTGGACGACGAGCTCTCGACCGGCCGGACGGTCCTCAACACCATCCGCGAACTGCACGCCCGCCACCCGCGCGGCCACTACGTCGTCGTCGCCCTGGTCGACCTGCGCTCGACCGACGACCGGGCCCGGCTCGCCGGGGCCGCCGCCCGACTCGGCGTCCGGCTGGACGTGGTGGCCACCGCGAGCGGCGGCGTCGACCTGCCCGCGGACATCGTCGAGCGAGCCGAGAAGCTGATCGCTTCGGTGCCCCCGGCCGTCGTGCCCGCGGCGGTCACCCCCGCCCCGCTGGTCCGGGTCCGACTGGACTGGCCCGCCGGGCTCCCGGACGGCGGCCGGCACGGCTTCACCGCCCGCGACCGCGAGCGGCTCGACGCCGTACTGCCCTCGCTGGCCGGGCAGTTGGCGCAGGCCGTGCCCGCTACGGCGGAGCGGGTGCTGGTACTCGGCTTCGAGGAGCTGATGTACGCCCCACTGCGGCTGGCCGAGGCGCTCGCCCAGCGGCTCGGCGGTGACCGCGTCCGCTACTCCACCACCACCCGCTCGCCCGTCCTCGCCGTCGACGACCCCGGCTATGCCATCCGCACCCGGCTGGCCTTCCCCGCCCACGACGACCCGCGGGACGAGGCCTCGCGCGAACGCTACGTCTACAACGTCGCCCCCGGCACGGACCGGGCCCGCCGCTTCGACGCCGTGGTGCTGGTGGTGGACGACGTCGCCGACACCCCGGCCCTGCACCAGGGCGAGCGCGCGCTGCTGCGCCAACTGCGGCAGGTCACCGACCGGGTGGTGCTCGCGGTGCTGCCCTCGCACCGGCCGGCGCTCCCCACCCCGCTGTACGGGCCGGAGTTCTCCTCGTACCGCCCCGAGGAGGTGGCCTGGCTGCTCAAGGACCTCTCCGACGTCCCGCTCGAAGCCCCCACCGAGGAGCGCGAGGAGGCCGTCCAGAACGGCGGCGCCCACTACGCCGAGTCGCTGCCGGTCGAGTACCGGCCCAGCCCCGAGTACCAGGAGCTGTTCCACCAGGCGCTGCGCGGCTCCGCCGACCGGATCGCGCTCGCCGTCGGCACCGTCGCCGAGACGCTGCTGCGCGAGCGCGGGCCCGGACTGGTGCTCGCCTCGCTGGCCCGGGCCGGGACGCCGGTCGGCATCCTGATCCGCCGCTGGCTGGCCTTCGCCCACGGCCTCGACGTCCCGCACTACGCGGTGTCGATTGTCCGCGGCCGGGGCGTCGACCCGGTCGCCCTGCGCTACCTCGCCGCCCACCACCGGGCGGCGGACGTGGTCTTCGTGGACGGCTGGACCGGCAAGGGCGCGATCACCCGCGAACTCGCCGACGCGCTGGCCGGCACCGGCTTCGACCCCGACCTCGCGGTGCTCGCCGACCCGGGCCGCTGCGTCCGGACGTACGGCACCCGGGACGACTTCCTGATCCCGTCCGCCTGCCTCAACTCCACGGTGTCCGGGCTGGTTTCGCGCACCGTGCTGCGAGCCGGGCTGATCGGGCCGGAGGACTTCCACGGGGCCAAGCACTACGCCGAGCTGGCCGGAGGCGATGTCTCGGCCGCCTTCCTGGACACCGTGGCCGGGTGCTTCGCCTCGGTTTCCGCCGCCGCCGTCGGGGAGGCCGAGCGGCTGGCCGCCGACCCGGACCGTACGCCCGACTGGGCCGGCTGGGCCGCCGTGGAACGGATCAGCGCCGAGTACGGGATCGACGACGTCAACCTGGTGAAGCCCGGCGTCGGCGAGACCACCCGGGTGCTGCTGCGCCGGGTGCCCTGGCGGGTGCTGGCCCGGCGCGGCGCCGGTGCCGACCTCGACCACGTGCGGCTGCTCGCGGCCCAACGCGGCGTCGTGGTCGAGGAGGTGGACGGACTGCCGTACACCTGTGTCGGCCTGATCCACCCCCGCTACAGTCGGGGCGCGACCGGGGCGAGCGGTCGGGCCGTGACGGATCGGGCCGTGACGGGTCGGGCTGGGACGGATCGGGCTGTGACGGGTCAGGCCGTGACGGGGAGGGAGTCCTGATGGGCGGTGGGGCTACGGCTGACGTGCTGGTCGCCAGCGACCTGGACCGTACGCTCATCTACTCCGAGCGGGCCCTGGCCCTGGACGTCCCCGACCGGCGGGCGCCACGGTTGCTCTGCGTCGAGGTGCTGGACGGGCGGCCGCTGTCCTTCCTGACCGAGCGGGCGGCTTCGCTGTTGGTCGAGCTGGGGCGCGAGGCCGCGTTCGTCCCCGCGACGACGAGGACCGTCGAGCAGTACCGGCGGGTCAACCTGCCCGGCCCGACGCCGACTTACGCGATCTGCGCGAACGGCGGACAACTGCTGGTGGACGGCGAGCCGGACCAGGACTGGCGCCGCGAGATCACCGCCCGGATCGCGGCCGGCTCGGCGCCGCTGGAGGAGGTGGTCCGGCGGCTCGCGCTGTGCGCCGACCCGGAGTGGACGCGCAAACGGCGCGTCGCCGACGAGTCGTTCGCCTACCTGGTGATCGAGCGCGACCGGCTCCCGGACGGCTGGCTGGCCGAGCTGGCCGGCTGGTGCGCCGAACGCGGCTGGCGGGTCTCGCTGCAGGGACGGAAGGTGTACGCCGTGCCGGAGCCGCTCGGCAAGAGCGCCGCGCTCGCCGAGGTCGTCCGGCGCGGCGGGGCGGGCACCGTGCTCGCGGCCGGGGACTCGCTGCTGGACGCCGACCTGCTGCTCGCCGCCGACGCCGCCTGGCGGCCCGGGCACGGCGAACTGGCCGACAGCGGCTGGACGGCCCCCGGCGTCACCGCCCTGTCGGAGGTGGGGGTGGCGGCGGGGGAGGAGATCGTCCGTCGGTTCCTGGCCGCCGTCCGGCCGCTTACGGGCTAACCGCAGCAGCCACCGCCGCAGCAGCCGCCCCCGGAGGCCGGTTGCGGCGCGGCTCCGGCGGCACCGGCGGCGCCGGTCACGGCGACGGTGGACAGCAGCTTCACCGTGTCCTGGTGGCCCTCAGGGCAGATGGCGGGGTCGTTGGCCTGCGCCATCGGGCGGCTGAGCTCGAAGGTGGCGCCGCAGGAGCGGCAGCGGAAGTCATAGCGTGGCATAACGGCAGGGTACCGACGGGCGATGTGGCCGGTGGACCGGTCATCGGTGTTATCGATGTATTGGTGTCATCGGTGCTATCGATGGCCGAGATCGCCGCGGATCATGCCGATCACCTGCGCCGCCGTCTCCCGGACCGCCGCCAGCTCGGTCAGGAAGTGCCAGTAGTCCGGGTGCCGGCCGGCCGCCTGGAGGGTCGCCACCGCCCGGTCCAGCCGGGCCACCGCCTGGTCCAGCGGGGCCGCGTGCCGCGGGTCCGGCGCGCTGCGGCCCGCCATCGCCAGGCGCTGCGCGTCCCGGACGGCGAAACGGGCCCGCTCGATCTCCCGGTTGGGGTCGTGCTGCACCTCGTTCAGCTGGCGCAGTCGCTCGTTCACGGCGAGCACCGAGCCGTCGGCGGTCTCCAGCAGCGCGCGGACCGTACCGATCGCGGCCGTGGCGTCCGCCCAGCGCTGCTCGTCCCGGGCCCGGGCGGCCTCGGCGAGCTTGCGCTCGGCGGCGCGGCCGGTCTCCGCGACCTGCTCGGGCACCCGCTGGAGGTCCTGCCAGCAGGCCGTGCTGAACCGGCGGCGCAACTCGCTCAGCGCGGGCTCCACCGTCGCGGCCTTGGTCTCCAGCGCCTGGATCCGGGTCCGCAGGCTCGACACCCGCCGGTCGAGCTCCCGGGCCCGCTCCGGCAGCTGCGCGGCATCCGCGGTGATCGCCTCGGCGCGCCGGCGCACCTCGTCGGCGCGGCCCAGCGTGGCGGCCACGCCGTGCCGTGCCGGGCCCTCGTTCAGCCGAGCCAGCTCCGGGGCCAACTCGGCCAGCCGGGCCGCCGGCTCGTCCGCCCGCAGGCCGGCGCCGCGCACCTCGTCCAGCGTGGTGGTGGCCTGCAGCAGCGCGCGCTTGGCCTGCTCGACGGCCGGGGCGACCCGCATCAGCTGCTGCTCGGCGTGCTGGAGGGTCGGCTGCAGACGGCGCAGGAAGTCGTTCAGCTCGGCGCGGGCCGAGCCCAGCTGGCCCTTCACGTCCTCCAACAGGCGCCGGGCCTGGGCGGCCGAACCGGTGTCCAGCGCCTCGCTGTCGAGGTCGTGGGCGTCCAGGGCGGCCAGGTAGTTCACGGTGACCTGCTCGACCCGGCCGGAGATCGCCGGCAGCTCGGCCAGCGCGCGCTGCGCCGTCGCGTCGTTCTCGGCGGCGCGCACGGTCTCCACCGCGAGCTTCACCTCGCGCTGGGTCTCGTCCAGCTCGTAGAACGCCTCCTGCGCCGCGGCCCGGGCCTCCTTGGCCTCCGCCCGCACACCCTCCCCGACGCCACGCCGACCCCACCAGCCGCCATTTCCGGCCGACGCCAGCGCGACCGCCCCCAACGCCCCGGCCAGCACCACCGGCAGCACCAGCGCATCCCCGACGGCCCCCGCCACCCGACGCCGCCCCCGCCGCCCGCTCCCGCCGGCCACCGCCACTGCGCGCTCCCTGCTCCGACTGCCCGCTGATCGCGCCCATTCTCCCCGATACCACCCTCACGAGGGCACCCCGGTCCCGTGCACTCCCCCGCTCCCCGGGCCTGCCGATACGCCTGCCCCGCCACCCCACCGACCGCCCGCGCCACCACCACCTCCCGGGACCAGGTAACCTAGGCACTCGTCGTGCGCCCGTCGGGCCACGAACGGGGGCGCGTAGCTCAGTGGTAGAGCGCTGCTCTTACAAAGCAGATGTCGGCGGTTCGAAACCGTCCGCGCCCACCCCGTGAACAGCTGAAACGTAGGCTGCGGCCCAGGTCAGGAGCATGATCCCGACCTGGGCCGCAGTCATTCCCGCAGTCTCGATACACTCTCGGACGGTCTCGCTACACGGGTCCGTCTCCTAAATATCCCCCAAACGATCATGCCGAACCAGCAGGTCAGGGCCGCTGGAACGCGGAAGCGCCCCCAAGCCACTCGCATGGCTTGGGGGCGCTTTCGGTCGGGGCTCGGAGAGGGGCCGGTTGCCCGGGAGCGTAAGAGCTTCGCGGGTCGAAACGGACCAGAACCCGCGAAGACCTCCCTGCCCGACGATCTACACGGCAGACTGCCGCGCGCGACCAACGCGAGCACCCGGGCGCGGAATCACACCAGGCCCGTGACCTGCCACTTCACGATGCACACCGCTCAATGGTTCACCGGCCACGGTCCCCAGGATGCTGCTCCTGAACCGCATCGACTTCGAGCCTGGCTGCTACGTGTTCAATCTCGATCAACCGCTGTTCCTGACCCCTGGAGACCAGATCTGGGCGGAGCGAAGCTCGGTGGTCGTGCGGCGCGCGGTCACTGGACTGGTAGAGCGACCTGCGGGCAGCATGGATGCCGAGCAGTGGGCGTACAAGCTGTTGTAGTGCGGCCTGGTCGAGCCACGCGCGACAGGCAGGCTGAGTGTCTAACTGCGTTACAACGGGTGCGCACATCGGCGGACGGCCACGGACAGCTGGGGACCGTCCGGGCAGGTAAGCGATGCTGCCGGCCGAGGTTGGGCGGGTGCTCAGGTTGCTTCGGGGCGAAGGGGCCGTGGGTTCAAATCCCGCCACCCCGACCCAGCAACTGGTTTTCTTCCTGGTCCGCGTGGCCCGGGCCCGGGCCCGGGCGTCCGGTGCCGTGTCCCCACCCGGCAGTACCGGACCACCGCCCGGGACGCCCTGGTGTGTCATCGGTCCTCATCCCACGCCGCGGTACGGTCACGAGCCGATTCGTAGCCGAGTGGCGTAGTGGATTGGATCCCGGAGACCTCGGCGGGCCGGAACGAGCGCGGACTCCGGGGTTCGCGCCTTGCACCCCACCACGCGAAAGCGGGCACGGACCATCGGCCTGCGAGCGGCGGCGAAGTCCCGGGCACCGGTCACGGACCGATATGACGGACCGGTGTGGATGACGCCCACCCACCGGGCGTGTGCGGACGGTCCGCCCGCAGACCGCGGACCGCCTCATGCGGGGCTCGAGCACAGCGTGAGGCGTCCGATGTGCTCCCGCCTGCCCCCGACGCCGACGCCCGGACGCCCGGCAGGCGCGGGTGGACGTCCTCCGCCGACCGGTCGGCGGAGGACGTCCCGTCACTGCTGGAAGGGGCTCGGTTCCCAGGCCTTCCCGCCGGTCGGGTAGCTGAACAGCGGCCGGCCCTTGACCGCGCTGGTACGGAAGGGCGCGCCGTCACGGACGCCGATGGGCAGCGTGCCCGTCCGGTTGCCGCTGGACCACTCCAGTTCCAGGTACCAGCTGACGTCGTGTGAGGTGGTCTCGGCGTTGACCTCGATGACCTCCGGATCCCGCTCGCTCACCTTGACCGGCAGGCCGGTGCTGCCCTCGGGCACGACCGGACGGGGGCGGGCCGCGTCCAGGTCGAGGTCGAACGAGTGGACGTCGACTCCGCCGCCGCAGCCCTCGCCCATGGAGTAGGCGTTCCAGGCCAGCGGGGCCGCGATCCGGGCGATGCGGACGTTGAGCGCGGTCAGCACGACGGTGTCGCTGCCGATGCCCTGCACGGTGAGCTCGATCGACTGGTAATGGCCGGGGACCGCGCCGAGCTTGGCGGCCCAGGCGGGGACGTCCACCACCGCGGGCGGACGGGGGACTTCCGACGGCGGGCGGTCGACCACGTACTTGTCGCACTCGGGGGCGTCCCAGCGGGACGGGCGGACCGTGACGGTGATCGGGGCACTCGCACCCTGGTCCGCGGCGCCGGGCGGCGCCGACGGGGTCACGTCGGCGGCGACCGGCGCGGCGCCGGGGGGAGAGAGCGGGGTCGGGGATCCGGCGGACGGCCCGGCGTCCGCCGCCGGGGCCGGAGCGGACGTGGGGTCACCGCCCGGGTGAGTCTTGAGCCCGATGGCGACGACCCCGAGGGCGGCGAGCACCGCGGCGGCCGTCACGGCGGCGAGTGAGCCCCGGCGTACTCGCCGCCGTGACGGCACGGCGGGGGTACGCGCAGGGGCGGCCGTCCCGACC
This sequence comes from Kitasatospora sp. NPDC101155, assembly GCF_044768305.1. Classification (NCBI taxonomy): domain Bacteria; kingdom Bacillati; phylum Actinomycetota; class Actinomycetes; order Kitasatosporales; family Streptomycetaceae; genus Kitasatospora; species Kitasatospora sp. NPDC101155. The sequence continues at coordinate 181,432 of NZ_JBIWPN010000013.1, forward strand.
TCCACGACGCCTTCGGCGGCCGGTCGCGCGTCTGGTTCCGGTTCGGGAACCGGAACCGTTTCCGGTGCCGCTTCCGTTTCCGGTGCCGTCACCGGAACCGCTGGCGGGGCCTTCGGCGCGGGGGCGGGTGCGGACGCCTGCCGGTTCCCCCGCGACGTGTGGGCGACGACCCACAGCCGGTAGAGCTCGGTGCGCTCCTCCGGTGTCGCCCGGCACAACCGCGCGAGGCGCTCCAGCGGATCGAATTCCACCGGCATCACGTCGCCGGTGCAGTAGCGGTGCAACGCCGACGTGCTCACGTGCAGCCGCTTCGCCAGCGCGCCGTAACTGAGACCCGAACGGCTCTTCAGTTCCTGGAGCAGCCGTGCGATCTCCTGTGCCTCCCTCAACTCCCCGGTCCCCTCCAGCACTGATTCCTCCACCCGCTCGCGAACCCCCTCGGAGCTACCGCCGCGGTGATCCGGCCCGTCGCCGGCAACCGGATCGCCGGGACGCCGACCCGACGTGAGCTCCGGCAGACAAGCACGCCGCAGACCGTCTCACGGTTCCCCCGAGGTCGGCGGCGGCACCGGCCGCGCCATCCCGAGCCCCTGCCGGCGCGTCCCAGGAAGGTTACGTCTTCCCAGCTCAAACAGGGTAGAGGCGTCCCCGCGTCCCAGATCGCCGGCCCACCGTTGCTGCTGGGACGAACCGGCGCACAAGCTGACGGCGAACACCTAGAGGGAGCAACTGTGAGCACTGTTCGGGCGGCCCGGGCCGCGATACGCACCAACGACCGATTCCACCGCGGTGCGGTGGCACTGGCGGTGGGCGGGGTCCTGCTGATGTCCGCGGCCTGCGGCGACGGCGACGGCCAGGGCAAGGGCGCTGACGCCGCCGGCCCCGTCACCTCCGCCACCTCCGCCACGCCCGGCGCCCCCGGCGGCACGGCGGCCACGGCCGCGCCGAGGACGTCGACCGCCGTGCTGGACGTGGAGCCGAAGGACGGGGCCCGGGGAGTCGCACCGACCGCGCTCCAGGTGTCGGTGTCCCACGGCAAGCTCACCGCCGTCGACGTGACCGACAAGGACGGCAGGCCCGTCCAGGGCTCGATCACGGCGGACGGCACCGGCTGGAAGCCCGCCGCCGCGCTCGCCCCCGGCGCGGCGTACACGGTGAACGCCCAGGCCAAGGACCCCGAGGGTCTGGTCGCCGCGGTCACCAGCGCCTTCACCACCGCTTCGCCCGGCAAGCAGGTGTCCACCAACGACAACATCGCTGACGGCCAGACCTACGGCGTGGGCATGATCGTCAAGGTGGACTTCAGCAGCGGGATCGTGAACAAGGACGCCGTCGCCAAGGCCATCACCTTCGAAACGGACAACGGGACGGAGGTGAAGGGTCACTGGTTCGACGACAACCGGATCGACTTCCGCCCGGCGGACTACTGGAAGCCGAACACCAAGGTCACCATCCACTACCGGCTGAAGAACGTCGAAGTCGCCCCCGGTGTGTGGGGCGACGTCGACAAGGACGAACCGTTCACCATCGGCCGGTCCCAGGTCTCCACCGCGGACGCTGCCACGCACCGGATGACGATCGTGCGGGACGGCAGGTCCACCACCGTGCCCGCCACCCTCGGTGACGACGAGCATCCCTCCTGGGGCGGGACCATGGTCATCATGTCCAAGGAGAAGGTCACCCACATGAACTCACAGACCGTCGGCCTGGGCGACGAGTACAACATCCCCGCCGCCCCGCACGCGATGCGGCTGACGAGGAGCGGCACCTACCTCCACGGGAACTACTGGTACAAGGGCGACCCGTTCGGCAACGCCAACACCAGCCACGGCTGCGTCTCGCTCAAGGACGTGGAGGGCGGCAGCGACACCTCCCCCGCAGGGTCGTTCTTCAACAGCTCGCTGATCGGCGACGTCGTCACGGTCGTGAACACCAAGAAGAAGACCGTCGCCCCCGACAACGGCCTCGGAGGCTGGAACCTCCCCTGGGCCAACTGGTAGCACCCGCCCGCTGAGCAGCCGTCCTCCGCCCGGCGCACCGGGCCGGCCTGGCGGCCGTTGAGTCGATCGAGGTCCTCATGAATCGATCGATCACGTGACCGATCAACGGCCTCGGCGGCCCGTGTCCTGGTCACGGCCCAGGTCCGCGGCCGGGCCACGGCCTCCTCCCGTGGCAGCGGACCGCGTTCGGGATGCAGGTCTTGCAGATGGCGAGTGGCTGCACCTCCCGGCAATCCGGCTCCTGAGCAGGTCGAAACCTCCAATGACGTCGTTGAGCCCGTACGGCATTGCCGCAGGCTGGCCGCACAGCCGCCCGCAGCGGGGCGGGGCGGGCGCCCCGGCTGCGGCCGAGGCGCCCGCCTGTTCCACGGGTTCTGCTCGGACTCAGCCGACCAGGCGGAACTTGGTGGTCGTCGCGCCCTGGATGCTGGCGCAGTCCAGGTTCGAGGTGGTGGCGCTGTAGGTCCAGCCGCGGGGGACGTCGCACGCCCACATGCCGTTGACCGGCGTGCGGAGGTGGAAGGTGGTGGAGGGTATGCCGCTGCCCACATGCCGTTGACCGGCGTGCGGAGGTGGAAGGTGGTGGAGGGTATGCCGCTTCCGTACGACAGGCTGCAGGAAGTGCTGTGGCCGACGAAGTCATAGGTGTGAGTGGCATTGGTGGCTCGTGGACTCCGCTGACGGCAGGCTGAAGAGCGGCACAAGGCCGGTGGGCCCCACCGAGTGGTGGGGCCCACCGGCCCTTTGGAGTGGGTCGTGTCTACGAGCTGGTCGTCTGCGCTGTGTAGATCCAGCGCTGGTTGGTTCCGCCCTGGCAGTCCGAGATGTCGAGCTGGGTGCCGTTGTTCGTGGCTCCGCTGGGGAGTTCGAGGCATCGACCGGACTGCGGGTTGTAGATGGTGCCGTCGTAGCGGCGCAGCCATTGCTGGCCGCCTTCGGTGGGGTTGCAGTCGCGCAGGACGATCTTGGTTCCGTTGCCGGTGGCGTTGTCCTGGGTGCCGACGCACTTGCCGTCGACGGTCATGGTGTTGTCGGGGGTGAAGGTGAAGTGCTGGTTGTTGCCGTTCCAGCAGTCGTAGATGGCGATCACCGCGCCGGTTGAGCCGCCGCCCCAGTCGTCGACGCACTTGCCGGAGGCGAAGGCGTTCTGGACGTGGACGCTGGCGTTGGCGGTGGCGAGGTTGTTGGCCTGCTGGTCGGTGAGGGCGTACGGGTAGAGGCGGACGTCGCTGACCGCGCCGTCGAGTCCGGCGACGTCGGGAAGCTGGAACGTGGTTTCGGCGCCGATGGTGAGCGGCCCGTTGGTTGTCCAGCCGTGCCAGTCGGGGTCGACCTTGGTGGTGCCGGCGGCTTGGCCGTTGACGTACAGGGTGATGGCCTGGGTGTCGGCGTTGTAGGTGCCGACCAGGTGGGTCCAGGCGCCGACCTGAGGCGGTGCGTAGTCGTTCACCGTGTAGTACTTGGCCGGCGGGTAGTGGTCCTCGCCGGCGAGGGTGAACGACCACCGGCCGTAGGAGGCGGAGTACTGGAGGTAGAACGGGCTCCGCTGGTTGCCGGTCTGGGAGACGATGGTGCGGAAGCCGTTGGTGTTGTTGATCTTGGCCCAGGCGGAGACGCTGTAGCTGTGCGTGGTGTCGATGCCGGGGCTCTGCTGGGACTTGAAATAGCTGCTGCCGTTGAGGGCGGTGGCCGCGCCGGCCACGCCGTTGTGGTCAGCGGTGCGGGTGGGGCTGCCGCTGGGGCTCAGCGGGTTGGCGGTGCTGCTGTCGACGATCTTGTCGGTCCTGCCGTCCAGCGCCCACCAGCTCGGGGTGACGGCGGAGCTGGCGGCGTTCTGGGGACCGGCGTCCCAGGTGAAGGTGGGGTTGGCGGTGTCGCCGCTGCGGTGGCCCCACCAGATCTGGATCTGGCCGTCAGGAGTGCGGCCCCACAGGGCGGGCGCGCCGTTTCCGGTCAGGTCACCGTCGGAGCCGAGCACCGGCCAGCCCGCGACGGGGACGTTGCCGAGCGGGATGGCGGCGGAGATCGTGGTCACCGTCGGGACGCTGATCGGGTTGCCGGACTCGTCCCGGACGGGCTCGCCGTCGTGGGTCGGGGCGTAGGTGCCGGTGGTGAGGGTGTAGGCGCGCAGGTCGCCGGTAAGGCGGTTGCGGGTCCACAGGCCCGGGTGGCCCTGGCCGGCCCAGTCACCGGGGGTGATCAGTTCGAGGTCCTTCCAGCCGGAGGCCGCCAGCTGCACCGGGGCGCCGAGGGTCTGGGCGCCGGTGGCCGGGTAGAACCACAGGGCGGCGTCGGAGCCGTTGCCGGTGCTCTCGGTGGTGAGCAGGCCGGTCTGGTTCTTGAACTGGAGCTTGGTGTCGAGGTCGCTGTGTGCGGGGTCGCCGAGCGAGGCGACCTGGAGGGTAGTGGACCAGTCGGCGGCGTATGCGCCGGGCGCGCACTGCGGCGGGGGGTTGGCGGCGTCGCTGCAGGCGGGCTTGGTGAGCGTCGCCTTGCTGTCGAAGCGGCCGGCGTAGCCGGTGTTGCCGGGGTTGCCGTAGAGGTAGATGTCCTTGTTGCCCGCCGGGTGGACGATGAGGTCGTCGACGTTCTTCCCGCCGGTCAGGGTGCCGCGGTGGGTGAACTGGACGCCCTTGGCCCAGCTGCCGGTCGGGGAGTCGGCCGGCAGTGCCGCCAGGGCCGCGGTGGGGCTCTTGGCGAGGGAGTTGCCGGGCACGTTGTAGGCGCGGAGGTTGCCGCCCTGGTCGTACGTGACGATGTCGGGAGCGCCGTCACCGGTGATGTCGCCGAAGACCGGCGGCGGACCGTCGGGGTTCCAGGGCACGTAGAAGGCGTACTGGGTGATCGGGGAGACGTTTCCGGCGTCGTCCTCGGCCTGGATGTAGTAGATGTTGGTGCCCCATCGGCCGGCCATGACCGGAATGCCGCCGGTGGGCATGGCGGAGCCGCACTGCCAGTTGGAGCCGGCGAGCTGCGGGTCCCAGCCCGAGCGAAGGCACTTCACTCCGGAGGCGACGCCGCCGTTGGGGGCGGGGTCGGTGACGGTGACGGGGATGTATCCGGTCTGCCACGTGCGGACCTTGGTGGTCTGCCCGTTGCCGGACGGCGGGAACTGGGTGGCGAGCGCGTTGTCGGAGAGCTTGTCGTAGACGCCGGGAACGGAGACCTGCGGCGGGGTCAGGTCGACACCGAAGCGGCAGGTGGGGGTGGAGGCGGAGAGGCCGACCAGCTGGTCGCTGGCCATGATGCCGTAGCCGTAGAGGTGGCCGTCCTTGATGACGCTCGGATTGACGGTGAAGGGGGCGTTGCTGCCGTTGTTGACGAGGGGCGAGTAGCCGCTGTCGACGTCGGGTACGCCGGAGACGGTGTAGTCCCAGATGTGGGACCAGGAGTAGAGCTGGCCCTGGACGGGGCTGCTGACGGTGGCGTTGAGGGTGACGGCGCCGTTGAGGTCCGAACCGGCACCGAGCCAGCCCCAGTCGGCGCCGTTGCAGCCCTGCGTCTGGCGGGCGGGGTCGGCGGTGTGGGGGACCGGGTAGGTGTAGGGGTTGCTGGGAGTGTTGGGGGTGCGGTCGTAGGTGACGGTGAGCGTGGCCCCGTAGTCGAAGCGCTTGAACGCGTAGGCGTTGTTCTCGTCGGAGGCCTGGAGACCGAAGGTGAGCCAGGGCTCGTTCACCCACTTGGCCACGGTCGGCCCGACGTTCCAGAACGTCACCGGGACGTTGTCGTGGCAGCCGCTGCGGCCGGAGCCGGAGACCTGGGCGGTCTCGATCGGACCGCCGACGGGCTGCGGCCGGTTGTCCCAGTTGGTGCCGGTGCCGATGGGGCGGTCGACCAGGTACAGGTCGACACCGTAGGTCTTGTTGCAGTCCCAGTCGGCGGAGATGTACTCGGCGAAGTCCAGACGCGCGGAGTTGATGGCCGCACCGTTCAGACCGCGGGTGTCGATCTGGAAGTAGGCCCGCTCGATGTCGGCCGGGTTGCAGCTGGGCGCGTTCGGGTAGCTTCCGCATTTGCCGACGCCCAGGTGGTCGCTGTCCGCCGAACCGTTGACGTTGTAGTGCGTCGCGCCGGTGTGTGCGGACTGGACGAAGGTGGAGCCGTAGCTGCCGTTGGCCCAGGGGATCCAGGCGGGGTCGATGAAGTACGGGGCGGTGCCCGTGGCGAGGATGTTCTGGTCCGGAGTGAGGTCGATGCCGGAGGACGTGGTGGCCACGGGCATCGTCGCGACCTTCGCGCCGGCGCCCGGTGCCGCCGCGGTGCTCACCGGGGGAACCACGTCCCGTCCGCCCGAGCCGGAGGAGGCGCCGGGGGCCGGTGACGGTGAGGTCGTCGCGTCGGTCGCGGGTGCGGCCACGGCCCGGAAACTGGCGGCCTTGACGCCCGAAGTGCTGCCCGGGGCAGAGGTGGCAGGGGTCTGTGGCGTGCCAGTCGTCGGGGTGCTGTCCCACATGCGGGGTGCGGGGGCGTGCCAGCGGGGACCGTCGGGGGCGGAGGCGGTCAGGTCGTGGTTCGCGTCGGACGTGATCGTGACCCCGTCCGTGACGGTGCCGAAGTGAAGGTTCTTCAGAGCCGGGTTCGCGGCTGCGGCCGCCGTCTTGACGATCAGTACGGTGCTGACGCTGCCGTTCTTGCCGACGGTGACCTTCAGGTCGGTGTCGGCTCCGAGGACCGCCGGATAGAGCAGGCTGTCGCCCTGGATCTGCGGTGCGGGCAGCGGGAACGGCGCGGTCAGCGCCAGCTTCTTTCCGTCCGTGCTGGTCATGGTGGCCAGCGGTCCGTCTCCACCGCCCGACAGGACCACGCCGGACGGGGTGGCCTTGGGGGCGAAGCCGCCGCCCGGTCGCGCGGCCAGCGTGGCGTCCAGCGGGTGCCACTGGCCGTCGCCGGTCTTCAACCGCTGCTGCTGCGGGTGGCGCGACTGCTGCAGCTTGCCGTCCGGGGTGGCGTAGGTCTCGGTGAACTCCGTGGTCAGACGGTCGATCAGGACGTTCTTGCCGCTCGACTTGGCCTGGGCGAAGACGGGGTCGTCGGCCGTCCGGTCCGTCGGACGCTCCTTGGCGTGCGCGGTATCCGCCGCCGCCATGAGTTCGGCCAGGCTCTTGGCGTCGGTGCCGCTCGGGGCGGTGTTGGCGAAGGCCGCGGGTATCGCGGAGGACAGCGCCAGGACGAATCCGGTCGTGACGGCGGCGAGACGCAGCCGTGAACCGCCCCGTCCCCGTGTTCTCGTGCGTGCTCTCGGCGGGCTTTCGGGCATGACGGGGCCTCCCCCGGAAGTGATGGTTGGTGCGGACACAGCCGGGTTCGGACAATGCGCACAGGACAGGCACAATTTCGGCCATGTGGTGAAGGTTGGTCAAATCGTTGCCTGACGTTATGTCCGACTTGACGTGCCGAACTGACGGTTTGTCAACCATCGTGATCTTCGCCACTAATGGAATCTTCATCTTCGGCTCGACGGTGATGTCGACAAGTTCGTAAAGTCACCGAGGTTTATTGCCCGTTCCGTGCCTGGGGGCATGGTCATTCCTCCGGGGGTATTAGTGGCGTTCATCCGTCGTACTCGCTCGACCAGGGGAGGGGCCGCCCAACAAGCGAGACATCCCCGAACAGCCCTGGTCAGCACGCTGGCTCTGGTGGCCGGACTTCTCCTGCCGGCCGCGGGCGCGCCGGCATTCGCCGTTGGTGCGGACGAGAACAAGATCTGGTCGCCGCAGAGCACGCCGCTGCCATCGACCCCGTCCGTCAGCGGCAAGAACGCCACGCCGACGGGCTCTTCTCCGAATCGAGTGGCGACGCCTGACTGGGCGCCGCCGAAATCTCCGGTGGCCGCTCCTCATGGCTCGTCCACCGTCCAGCTGACGACCGAACCGCCGGCGGGCAGCAAGGCGGCCAGGCTCGACGAGAGCGGGAAGCCGCTGGTCGAACCGTCCGCCGGAATCGCCACCAAGGCGGGCACCCTCCCGGTGTGGCTGGCACCCGTGGCTGCCGCCGAGAGCCAGGGGTCCGCGAAGGACGGCACGTCCGTCGTGCCAGGCACCAAACCCTCGGTGCACGTCGAGGTCACCGACGCGAACACCGCCGCGTCCGCGGGATCCCGCACCAACCTGGTGGCGCTCACCCCGACGGACCCGTCGAACGCGACCAAGCTCAGGGTCAGCCTGGACGCCTCCGCCTTCGGGGCAGGGCTCGGTGGCGACTGGTCCCAGCGCGCCCGCCTGTACACCCTGCCCGGCTGCTCGCTGACCACGCCGCAGGTCAAGGGATGCCTGGAGCGCAAGCCCGTCGAGTCGCACTACGACGCCCAGTCCATGAAGCTGGTCGCCGACGTCGACCTGGCGGCCGCCGCGACCACCCCGGCCGCCCCGCGGACCGGGGTGACCCAGGCCGCGTTCCGCACCGGAGTCACCGCCGCCGCCGACACCGCGGCCGCGCCGACGGTGCTCGCCGCCGACGCCCCGGCCACCGGCGGCGCCGGCACCTACAGCGCCACCAGCCTCTCGCCGAGCCAGTCCTGGACGGCCGGCGACGCTTCGGGTGCCTTCAACTACAGCTACCCCGTGCAATCGCCCCCGAGCATCGGAGGCGCCGCGCCGAAGATCGCACTGGGGTACAGCTCGGCCGCGGTCGACGGCAAGACCTCGTCGACGAACTCCCAGGCCTCCTGGATCGGCGACGGCTGGGACTACAGCCCGGGCTTCGTCGAACGCTCCTTCCGCCCCTGTTCCAAGGACGGCATCACCGGCTCCGGCGACCAGTGCTGGGGCGAAGCCAACCTCACCATCTCGCTCGCCGGCCACTCCGGTGAGCTGGTGCCCGACGACGTCTCATGCGTGAACGCCGCAGGCACGGACGAGCAGTCCAAGTGCACCTGGCGGCTCAGGACCGACGACGGCAGCAAGATCGAGTTCCTGACGGGAGCCACCAACGGGACCTGGAACGGCTCCTACATCAAGCTGACCGATGCCGCCGGTGTCGCCTACTACTTCGGCCTGAACCACCTGCCCTCCGCGAGCGGCGCCCCCACCACGATCGGCCCGGACGCCAACTCCGCCTGGACCGTACCGGTCTACTCGCCCAACAACGGCGACCCCTGCTACGACGCGGGCAAGGGCAAGGACTCGTGGTGCCAGACGGCGTGGCGCTGGAACCTCGACTACGTCGTCGATGCCAACGGCAACCTCACCACCTACGGCTACACGCCCGAGACCAACTACTACGCGCGCGGCGGCGGCCAGAACAAGGGCAGCGGCACCAACGCCGCCTACACCCGCGGCGGCGTCGTGGCCTCGATCGGCTACGGGCAGCTGCTGTCCGACCAGCTGAACGCCAACGGCGGCTACCAGCCCGCCTCCCGGATCCTCTTCGACTCCGGCGAGCGCTGCGTCACCGGCACCTCCGCCTGCGACCCGGCCCAGCGCACGGCCGCCAACGCCGTGAACTGGCCCGACGTCCCCATGGACAAGCAGTGCGCGCAGTCCGACGTCTGCGCCAACTACGGGCCCAGCTACTTCACCACGAAGTGGCTGAACACCATCACCACCCAGATCCGTTCCGGCAACGGCTACCGCGACGTCGACTCCTACGCGCTCAGCCACGCCTTCAAGCTGGTCCAGAACACCACCGAGAACACCGCGGTCCCGTGGCTGGCCTCCGTCCAGCGCACCGCCAAGGACAACTTCAACGGCCAGGCGCCGGTCGTCCTTCCGGCCGTCACCTTCACCGACATCCTGCTGCCCAACCGCGTGGACGGCGCAGGTCCTTCCCGCCCCGACTACAACCGGCCGCGCATCGCCTCGGTGACCACGGAGACCGGCGGCGCGATCAACGTCGACTACTACCAGGCGTCCTGCTCCCGCAAGGACGGGGTGATGCCGACGTCGGCGGACGACAACAAGCGTGCCTGCTTCAACGTCAAGTGGTACGGACCCAACTCGACACCTGACACCGACCCGGTCGACGACTGGTTCCTGCGCTACCCGGTCAAGACGATCACCGTCGACCCGCGCTCCGACCTCGTCAAGGGCGCGCTCCCGCAGACCACCACCTACACCTACGGCGACGCCGCCTGGCACCGCAACGACGGCCGGTTCGTCGACGCGAAGGACCGTACCTGGGACGACTTCCGGGGTTTCGCCACGGTGACCACCGTGACCGGCACCGGAAAGGACGGCGTCCAGGGCCAGAAGTCGACCACCTACTACCAGGGCATGGACGGTGACATCACCGCTTCCGGCGCCGTGCGCTCCCCCCGCAAGATCGCCGGCCCCATGAGCGGCCCGGTCACCGACAGTGACTGGCTCTCCGGCCAGGTGCTGGAATCGGACACCTACGCCCAGGCCGGAGCGAGTGACCCGGTCGCATTCAGTGTCAGCACCAGCTCGGGCCCGGCCCCCACAGCGACCCACGCGCGTGGCGCAGGCCTGCCCGACCTCGTCGCGCGCTACACCTCGACCACGAACGTCGTCACGGCCAAGGCCCTCAAGGCCGACGGTACTTGGCGCACCACCACCGACACCACCACCACCGACCCCGCGCACGCCAACCGGCCCGTCACCGTGCTCAACCAGGCCGACGGCACCCCGGACGTCTGCGCCCGCACCACGTACGCCACGGGTACCAATCCGGTGATGACCGGGCTGGTCTCCCAGGCCCTCACGGTCTCCGGCCCCGACGCCTGCACCGCTACCGCCACGGCCGCCAACACCGTCACCGGCACGCGCACCATTTTCGACGGCGCGGACTTCGGCAGCGCCGGCGACAAGGGCGAGGCGAGCAGCATCCAGGTCCTGGAGAGGTACGACGGCTCCGGCAACGCCCAGTGGACCACCACCGGTGCCAGCACCTACGACGTCTACGGGCGCGCCGTCACCGTCACCGACCCCACCACCACCGACTCCGCCCACCCCAACGGCGCGGCCACCACCACGGTCTACGGCTCCGCCAACCCCGGCGAGTTGCCCAACGCGACGACGATCACCTCGCCGGCACCCGCCGGCGCCCCCGACGCCGCCACCGGCCGAGTCTCCACCGCGACCCTCAACCCCGCCCGAGCCCTGCCGGTCACCGGCACCGACACCAACGGGCGCACCGTCACCCAGGCCTACGACGCCCTCGGCCGCCTCACCGCCGTCTGGCTCGCCGGGCGCACGACCAGCGACAAGCCGAACCACACCTTCAACTACGCGATCGACAACAGTGCTCCCAGCACTGTCACCTCCGGCACTCTGCGTGCCAACAGCAGCTACCAGCAGTCCATCCAGATCATGGACGGGTTGGCCCGCGTCGTGCAGACCCAGGCCGACCCGGCGATCTCCGCCTACCACGGCCGGATGATCACCGACACCTACTACGACTCCCAGGGCCGCGCCAACCGCGTCAACAACACCTACTACAACGACCAGGCCGGTCCCACGGCCACGCGGTTCGAACCGGACGACGCCAAGGTCCCCAACCAGACCTACACCGTCTTCGACGGTAAGGGGCGCCCCACCAGCGTCCAGTTCCGCGCCTACGGCGTGGCGCAGAGCACCACCACCACGTCCTACCCGGGCGCGGACCGCACCGACGTCACCCCGCCCGCGGGCGCGACGCCGACCACCACCGTCACCGACGCCCGCGGCCGCACGACCCAGCTGTGGCAGTACAGGACGCCCGTCGCCACCGGCAACACCGCTGACGCGGACGTCACCGCCTACGCCCTCAACCCGGCCGGCCAGGAAACCTCCCGCACCGATGCCGCGGGCAACACCTGGTCCTACACCTACGACCAACGTGGACGGCCGACCGGGACCAGCGACCCGGACGCCGGCAACAGCTCCACCGCGTACGACACCGCGGGGCGCGTCGCCTCCACGACGAACGCCAGCGGCCAGACCATCGCCAGCACCTACGACCTGCTCGGTCGCAAGACCGGCACCTTCAACAGCACGGTCAGCCCGGCGAACCAGCTGACGGGCTACACCTACGACACCGTCGCCAAGGGCCAGCCGGCCAGCTCCACCCGCTACGTCGGCGGGGCCAACGGCGCCGCCTACACCAGCGCGGTGGTCTCGCTGGACACCGATTACCGGCCGACCAGGACCACCCTGACGATCCCCGGCAGCGAGATCGGCCAGACCGGCCCCGTCACCTACACCACCAGCGCCAAGTACGACCCGATCACCGGGGCGAAGACCGAGGAGACCCGCCCGACCGTCGGCGACGTCTACTCCGAGACCCTCGTCTACACCTACGAGGTCTACGGACTGCTCTCCAAGGTCGGCGCGCTCGGCGGCAAGACGTACGACCTCCAGTCGGACTACGACGCCTACGGCCGCAACATCCGCACCACGATGAACCCGTGGGGCACCCAGGTCGTCACCACCAACACCTACGACGAGCCGACCGGCCGCATCCTCAACCAGTACGTCGACAAGCAGACCTCGACCACCGGTACCGTCCAGAACACCACCTACGCCTACAACCAGGCCGGCCGTGTCACGGCGATCCGCACCACCCCTGACAACACCCCGAACGCCACCGACCTGCAGTGCTTCAACTACGACTACCTCGGTCGGCTGACCACCGCGTGGACCGACACCGGACGCCTTGACCAGGCACCCAACCCGGCCGTCGGAGGCCAGGGGGCCTGCGTCAACTCCACGCCCACCAGCGGCGCCCAGGTACCCACCCGGACCACTGTCGGCGGCTATGCGCCCTACTGGCAGACCTACCAGTACGACCTGACGGGCAACCGCACCCAGCTCGTCGCCCACGACCCCGCCGGCGACACCGCCAAGGACACCACGGTCACCCAGACCTTCCCGTCCGCCGGCACCCGCAACGCCCCGACCGGCGCGCCCAACAGCGGTGGCGGCACCGGTGGGCCGCACGCCCTTCTGAGCTCCACCAGCACAACGGGCGGCAGCACGCCGACCGTCAGCACCACCCAGTACGACGCGTCCGGCCGCACCACCGCCATCACCGACACCAACGGCACCGCCACCCTCGCCTGGAACGGAGAGGACCGGCTCGACGCGCTCGCCAAGACCGGCGCCGGCACCACCACCTATCTGTACGACGCCGGCGGCAACCAGCTCCTGCGCCGCAACCCCGGCAAGACCACCATCAGCATCGGGGGCGACGAGCTCAGCTTCGACACCAACACCAAGCAGCTCACCGGCGCCCGCTACTACGACCTTCCCGGTGGCACCACCCTGGTCCGCCAGGGCGGCGGCAAGCTCATGTACCAGATCGCCGACCACCACGGCACCGGTGTTCTGGGCATCGACTCCGCAACCCTGACCGAATACCGCCGACCCAGCGACCCGTTCGGCAACCCGCGCGGCACCCAGCCCAGCTCCTGGGCCGGGGACAAGGGCTTCGTCGGCGGAACCAAGGACGACGTCACCGGTCTCACCAACCTCGGTGCCCGGCAGTACCAACCCACCACCGGACGGTTCCTCAGCCTCGACCCCGTCCTCGACCGGTCCGACCCCCAGCAGTGGAACGGCTACTCCTACAGCAACAACGACCCCGTCAACCGCTCTGACCCCAGTGGCCTGTGGTCCGTCTCCACCCTCTTCCAGCCGGCCGTCACCGCAGTTGTCGCGGCGGTGACCTGGGTCGCCGAGCACGTCGATCAGATCGCCGCGATCGAGCAGGCCGAGGAGAGCGCGCGCAGGGCCGAAGCCGCGAAGCAGAGGGTCGAAGCTGCCCACCAGAAGGAGGGCCAGGCCAAGGACAAGGTGCTGGGCGCCGGCAAGCAGCTGGCCAAGATCGCCGCTGACGAGCTCGGCATCACCGACGCCTTCGACTGCGTCACCAAGGGCGACCTCGGAGCCTGCGGGGAAACCGTCCTCAACGTCGCCACCAGCCTCATCGGCGGCGGCCCGCTCGCCAAGATCGCCAAGAAGTACGCCCTTCACTGGGGCAAGGCCCTGGAACTTGCCAAGACCATCAAGCGCCTCGCCAGCGAGCTCTACGACGGCTTCAAGGCCTGGCGTGCCGAGTCCAAGGCAGCCCGCGAAGCCGAGCAGATCGCCGGCAGCTGCCTGATCGGCGGGAAGAACAGCTTCAAACCCGACACACCCGTCCTACTCGCCGACGGCAGCACCAAACCCATCAAGGACGTCAAACAGGGCGACAACGTCCTGTCCACCGATCCCCAAACCGACACCACCAGCGCCGAACCCGTCACCGCCACCATCGTCACCCCCGACGACCGGCAGTTCACGGACCTGACTCTCGCCGCCGAGGCGAAGTCGCCCGCCACCATCACCTCGACCCAGCACCACCCCTTCTGGGACGAGACCACCCAGCGCTGGACCAACGCCGCCGACGTCCGAATCGGCGACCAACTCCGCGCGGCGGACGGAACCCTCCTCACCGTCCAGGCCACCCGCAACTACGAAACCCAGCCGCAGGAAGCCCGCAACCTCAGCGTTGCGGACCTCCACACGTACTATGTGCTGGCAGGTGCCACGCCGGTCCTCGTCCACAACTGCCCTGAGGGCGGTGGCTTCTTCAGCAACCTGTTCAAGAGCAAGGCGCAAAAAGCGGATGAAGCCATGCGCGCGAAGCGGGTTCCGATGAGGCTCGGAGATCTGAAGGATATGAAGACTCCGGATCTGGGTGATGCTGATAAGCTGGCAAATACGCGTGGGATGGATGATGAGCGCTTGCTGGCCTCGATCAACAATCCAGATGAGCTTGGGGGCAGCGTCATCCTCGGGGATGGGGAGGTCATTAATGGAAACCATCGAATAGCCGAGGCTGTACGGCGAATGGAAAGCCCAGGGCATGATTTGTTCCACCCTGATACAGAGATCTTGGCCGTCCCGTAGGGATTCCTGAATGGCCGCCCAGCCTTAGGGCTGGGCGGCTTAATTTTTTTTATCATTAGTTGAGGTGTTTGCAGTGAGAATGTCACTGTGGAATCGGGCGGGTCGCTTGAGGCGCGTGCAGTCCTGGTTCGGTTGGCCTGTTCCTGCTCCCGTCCTGCTCGCGACGCGGGAGCGGGTCGCCGAGCTGGTGGCAGTGGCAACGGCGCGGGGGTTCAGCAGGAAGGGGGATGGCTTGGATCTGGAGGCAGGGCAGACGTTCGTTGTCATCCCCTACCTCCCGGAGTCGTCTCCTGAGCCCAGTTCGATGTGCCTCGTTGTCGAATTTCCGCACTCCATTGATCTGGAAAATGGGATTAGGCCGCAATGCGGCTTCTCCAGGCTTGACGTGTCGGAGGCGGATCTGAAATCACTGCCGGCCGCCAAGGCCAGGGTGCGGGATCAGTTGTTGCACTGGATGGCCTGGGAGGCATACAGGGGGCGATCGTAGCTTTTGACCAGGAGCCCACCGGATATTCCGGTGGGCTCCTGGGATGTGGGGCGACACCGGGACTTGGCGACGGGCCCCGACGCGGCGCCGCCCCGCCCGGCGAGCGGGCGGGGCGGATGCGGTCAGCAGGCCGTCAGCACGCCCGCAGGCCGTTGTGGAAGTACCAGTTGCCATCGGCGTACGCGCCGTAGACGTAGGCCGTTCCGAAGAAGTTGCCGTTCGTTCCGCCTATCTGGTACCAGACGTTGCCCTGGCTGTTGATGTCCTCGCCCCTGGTCCAGCACTCGATGTAGATCTCATCGGACGACCACGAGTACGAGTACACGTCGCCGGCGACCTTGGCCGTCCAGGAGTACGGCTGCGAGTAGACGCCCACGCCGTGACCGCTCGCGTGGTAGCGGAGTGCGTACCAGCCATCGGCGGACGCGCTGCCCGCCGAGACGCCCACCGCACCGGCCGCCACCGCCACGACGGCCGCCGCGGTCGCTCCGCGGCGGCCGATCCTCTTGAGAATGCCCTTGACCATGTCGACTCCCGTAATCGGTCGAGGTGTTGAGGTGCCGTCCGATCTCGACGACGGGACACAGCAGACCCGACCACCAGGGGTGTTCGGTACCGTCTGACGGAAACTGACAACACCTGACATCGTCCGACCAGGCGGTCTGAACGCGCCTTGCTCCCAGCGGATTCGACGGATCGCTGATCACCGCCGTCACACGTCACCGCGTTCCGTGTACGCGTGAAGCGTGCAACGGCGTCGAGGGATCTGACATCTGACAACGGGGAGGCCGCGATGGCCGCCCGCGACCACGTCGAGGTGCCCGACGGCGAGGCCCCCGCTTGTCGGGGGTGGCGATCTCGGTGGTAGGGAGGTGAGGTGACTACCAGGGCGTTTGATGCGGTGTTGTGCGATGTGGACGGTGTGATCCGGTTCTTCGACGGGACCGGGGTGGCCGCATTGGAGCGGGCGGCGGGGGTGGGGGAGGGGAGTACGGCGGCGGTCGGGTTCGCGCCGGAGAACGACCGGCCGCTGTTGCTGGGGCGGATCAGCAAGGCGGAGTGGGTGGAGTCGATCGTCCGCGGGTTGACGGGGCGGGTGTCCGAGCGGGCGGCGCGCGGGTTGGCGGAGGCGTTCGCGAACTCGCCGTTCTGGGCCGACGAGGTGGTGGTGGAGCTGCTGCGACGGGTGCGGGAGCACTGCCGGGTGGTGCTGGTGACCAATGCGACGGTGTGGCTGGACGAGGACCTGGCGCGGATGGGGCTGACGGATCTGGCGGACGAGGTGGTCAACAGCTCGCGGGTGGGCAGCGCCAAGCCCGAGCGGCGGATCTACGAGATCGCCGCGGAGCGGGCCGGGGCCGCGCCGGAGCGGTGCCTGTTCGTGGACGACCGGCAGGAGAACGTGGACGCGGCGGTGGCGTTGGGGATGACCGGGGTGCTGTACCGGGGGGCGGAGGACCTGCGGCGGGCGCTGGCGTCGGTGTTGAACTAGCGGTTGATGTGGGCGCCGCCGTTGAGGTCCAGGGCCTGTCCGATGATGAGGGGTCAGGGCGCCCTGGAAGAAGTTGGTGTCCTCGATGCAGACGGGGGAGATGACGTTGGCGGTGACGCCAGGCGCCAGCCCCCCTGAGGAGGGGCCGGGCCCCGAGATGGATTCCGCTTACTAACCGGAAGGAACGATGAGGTGAAGAACGTCAGGGTCAGCCTTTCGGCGGATCGTGAGGATCTCTATGAGCCGCTG
Source organism: Kitasatospora sp. NPDC101155 (assembly GCF_044768305.1). NCBI lineage: Bacteria > Bacillati > Actinomycetota > Actinomycetes > Kitasatosporales > Streptomycetaceae > Kitasatospora > Kitasatospora sp. NPDC101155. Next base: position 198,487 of record NZ_JBIWPN010000013.1, read on the forward strand.
ATGCGGGGTGCCTGCACGGTCACGCAGGTGGAGGCGGCCTATCGGTTGGTGTTCCAGGTCGAGGAGCTCTGGGCGTGGCTCCTGCGGCACGGCTATGTCGAGCTCGTCCCGGGCAAGGACTTCGACCACCTGGAAGTCGACCTGGCGGCGGCAGCCGCGGACGACCATGAGATCGGCGCGCCCGGCTTCCGTGAGGAGAGGCCCGAGCTGAGCGAGTCGGCCCGTGCCGTGCTCGTCCTGGCGACGAGTCTGGCCGGGAAGACGGCCGCAAGACTCCGGGACCTCCTCTACGAGCTCGACGGGACCGCCATGCGACTGGTGGTCGAGGCGATGATGTACGCGGGCGGCTTCATGGACGGGGCAGCCGACGTGTGGGGGAACGAGGAACCGGGCGATGTCCGTGGCCTCGGGCCGAACAGTCGCGCCAATGAGGATCGCTGGGACATGTAGCGGTCTCGCAACAGCGAGCTGGTCGGGCAGTCCGTGGACGTGGTGCTGGGCCGGGAGGCGCGGCTCGTCGACGGCCTGTCGCCGGTCGAGCGCGAGACCCTGGCCGGCCTGCTGGACAAGCTGCTGACCGACGTGCGGTCGCGGGTGGCGGGGCCGGAGGGGCCGGGCGAGGATCGGGGGGACCGTACGGACCCCTGAGCGCGGTGGACGGACCCCTGGGAGCGGTGGGCGGATGGCGGAGCAGCTGGGGGAGAGCCGGGCGGAGCTGTCGGCGCGGCTGAACTGGCTACGGGCGGCCGTGCTGGGCGCCAACGACGGCGTGGTCTCCACGGCGGGCATCGTGACCGGGGTGGCGGGCGCGGCGGGCTCCCGTACCGCGCTGCTCGTGGCGGGGGTGGCCGGGCTGCTGGCGGGGGCGATGTCGATGGCGGTCGGCGAGTACGTGTCGGTCAGCACCCAACGGGACACCGAGCGGGCCGCGTTGGCCAAGGAGCAGCGCGAGCTGGCGGAGGATCCGGAGGGGGAGCTCGACGAGCTGACCGACTACTACCGGGACAGCGGGCTGACCGCCGGCCTGGCCCGGGAGGTGGCGGCGGCGCTGACCGAGCGGGACGCGCTGGCGGCCCACGCGCAGACCGAACTCGGCATCGAACCCGAGGCGTTGACCAACCCCTGGCAGGCGGCACTGGCCAGCGCGGCCGCTTTCACGATGGGCGCCCTGGTGCCGCTGCTGGCGGTGATGCTGCCGCCGGAGTCGTGGCGGCTGGGGGTGACGGCGGCGGCGGTGGTGGTCGCGTTGACCGCCTCGGGCTGGACGAGTGCCCGGCTGGGCGGGGCCGGTTCGGGGCGGGCGGTTGCGCGCAACGTCGCGGGCGGGTTGCTGGCGATGGCGGTGACGTACAGCGGGGGCGTGCTGCTGGACGGCATTACCGGCTGAGCCGCTCGGGTTCGTTCGGGCCGATTCGCTCGGGAGGCGGGCGGACGCGCCCTGTGTTTGTGTGGCTGCAAACCGCTTGGGAGAGGTCAACGACCCGGCCCTGATGGGCTGGGCTTGAGGTTAACCATGTGCCCGATGAGTCGCCCTACCGGTGGTCACCTCGTCTCAGCAGCGCTAGACGCTGCTGGGGCGGTTGACTGCGCCCCGCTGCCATGCATCAGCCGCACGGTGGCGGATGTTGCGGGAGCCTCCCCCAGCCTTCGGCCGGGAGGTACCCCCATCATCCGCGTGCATGGTGACGCCGCAGGCGCGGCACGCGAATGTGGCCTGGTCCACTCGGTTCTGTCTGTGGGTGTGCCAGCAGGTGGAGCACTGACGGGAGGTGTGGGCCGGGTTGACGTGCACGACGGGGACTCCGGCGCGCTGGGCCTTGTACTCCACGAAGGCTCCGAGCTGGGCGAATGCCCAGGAGTGGAGGCGGTACCGCTGGTCGTGCTTGGCCTTGACCCTCTCGCGGATGCCCGTGAGGTCTTCCAGGGCGATCCCGCGCGAGGTGCGTTCAGCGGTGGTGACGATGGTCTTGGAGATGCGATGGTTGGTGTCGGCGGCGAACCGGGCCTCACGGCGACGCAAGGCCTTCAACCGGCGTTTCGCGTTCTTGGTCTTCTTGGCCTGGAGCTTCGCGGTCACAGTGCGCATCCGCTTGCGGTAGCGCTCCAGACGGCGCCCGGACATGACCGTGCCGTCGGAGGTGGTGGCGATGTTGACGATCCCGAGGTCCACGCCGAGCCAGTCGGCCGGTTCGGAGACCGGAGGTTCGGGGATGTCGTAGGTCGCGAACAGGTACCAGGAGCCGTCACGAACCACCAGATCCGATTCGCCCCGCCGGTGGTCGGCAATCATCTTGAGCGCGTCCACAGAGCAGCGGAACCCGATGCCCTTCAAGCGCCCGGCCGTTGTCCAGATGGACACGGTCCTCGTGTCGGTGTTCCACGTCAGCATCCGGTCATCGAACGGCTGCGCCGCATCCTCGCGGAAGCTGATCGGCTTGGACTCGGCCTTGTTCCGTCGCTTCGACCCCTTCGGGCCGAGATTCCCGGCCTTGAGGTTCGCCCGAAGCGTGGCGTAGGCGTCGCAGACCTTTTTCACCGACCTGACGGCGGCCTGCGCGCCGAGATCGTATTCGTCTTTGACGTGCCGGTACACCAGCGGCTGCAAGCCGTTGCGCCGGATCTCCTTCTTCTCGAAGGCGACGTGGGAGATGTGGTTCGCGGCCCGGTTGCACGCGCGCAGTGTCGCAGCGAGCGCGTCCGCCTGATACGGCGACGGCTCTAGCTTCACCCGGACAACGATCTTCACGCGAAAGAACGTAGTTCGCACAAAATCGAAAAATCAAACCGGGAGGTCAGAGCACATGGAAGAGAACTCCGCCGCTTCGCTGCTCCGATCCAAGGAGCCGATTCCTCCCGGGGCTGAAGCCCCGGGCTTCCTCGACAGAATCAGGTGAACCGCCGTGTCCATTCCCCCGTTCGGATCGAACGACCCGTTCTCCGACCTGCTCAGCCGGTTCTTCGGGATGAGCCCGCTGGCCTCCCCGCCCGCCGTGCAGAGGGTGCCGATCGGGCGGTTGCTCAGCGAGTCCTCGCAGGAGCTGCTGGCGTACGCCGCCCAGCGCGCGGTCGAGGACGGGAGCAGCGACCTGGACACCGCGCACCTGGCTTGGGCGGCCACCCGGGTGGAGCCCTCCCGGCGGATGCTGGAGCGCGCGGGCATCGACCCGGACGAGCTGTCCGCGGACCTGGAGCACGCGCTGCCGTCCGGGACCTCGGAGCCGCCGGCCGGGCAGCCCGCGCTCACCCCCTCGGCCAAGCGCGCGCTGCTGGCCGCGCACGCCCGTTCGCAGGCGGTCGGCGCCTCGTACATCGGCCCGGAGCACATCCTCGGCGCGCTGCTGGAGCAGGAGCGTTCGGGCGCGGGTACGGCGCTGCGCAACGCGGCGTCCTCGCAGGAGGCGCTGAAGTCGGTGCTGGAGGGGCGTGGTACCGGCGGCGAGCGCAGCAGCGCGGGCGCGCACCCGAGCGAGACGCCGACGCTGGACGAGTACGGGCAGGACCTCACCGAGGCCGCGCGCTCGGGCCGGCTGGACCCGGTGGTCGGGCGGGCCGAGGAGATCGAGCAGACCGTCGAGATCCTCTCCCGGCGGACCAAGAACAATCCGGTGCTGATCGGCGAGCCGGGCGTCGGCAAGACCGCGATCGTCGAGGGCCTGGCCCAGCGGATCGTCTCCGGGGACGTGCCGCAGAGCCTCAAGGACAAGCGGGTGGTCACCCTCGACCTGACCGCGCTGGTGGCCGGCTCCAAGTACCGGGGCGAGTTCGAGGAGCGGCTGAAGAAGGTGATCGACGAGGTCACGGCGGCCGAGAAGAGCGTGATCCTGTTCCTGGACGAGCTGCACACCGTGGTCGGCGCGGGCGGTGGCGGCGAGGGTTCGATGGACGCCGGCAACATCCTCAAACCGGCCCTGGCGCGCGGAGAGTTGAGCGTGGTCGGGGCGACCACGCTGGACGAGTACCGCAAGCACGTGGAGAAGGACGCGGCGCTGGAGCGCCGCTTCCAGCCGGTGCTGGTGCCGGAGCCGAGCGTCGAGGAGACGATCGAGATCCTTCAGGGACTGCGCGACGCGTACGAGGCGCACCACCAGGTGCGGTTCAGCGACGAGGCGCTGGACGCGGCGGCGACGCTCTCCGACCGGTACGTCAGCGACCGCTTCCTGCCCGACAAGGCGATCGACCTGCTCGACCAGGCCGGCGCGCGGGTGCGGCTGCGCAGCCTCAGCGGCTCCACCGAGGCCACCTCGGTGCAGGACCGGATCACCAAGCTGAAGCGGGAGTTGGACGAGGCCGTCGCGGACGAGGAGTTCGTGCGGGCCGCCAACCTGAAGACCGAGCTGCGGCAGACCGAGGACGAGCTGGCGGCGATCGCCGAGTCCCGCGAGGAGGTCGTCGACGTGACGGCCGACGACATCGCCCAGGTGCTGTCCTCCCGGACCGGCATCCCGGTCGCCGACCTGAACGAGACCGAGAAGGAGCGGCTGCTCAAGCTGGAGGGGCACCTGCACGAGAAGGTGATCGGCCAGGACGACGCGGTCACCGCCGTCGCCCAGGCGGTGCGCCGCGGCCGGGCCGGGATGGGCGATCCGGAGCGGCCGACCGGTTCCTTCCTGTTCCTCGGGCCGACCGGCGTCGGCAAGACCGAGCTGGCCAAGGCGCTGGCGGCGCTGCTGTTCGGCGATCCGGACCGGATGATCCGCTTCGACATGAGCGAGTTCCAGGAGAAGCACACCGTCTCCCGGCTGGTCGGCTCCCCGCCCGGGTACGTCGGCTACGAGGAGGCAGGGCAGCTGACCGAGGCGGTGCGCCGCAAGCCGTACAGCGTGCTGCTCTTCGACGAGGTGGAGAAGGCGCACCCGGACGTCTTCAACCTGCTGCTCCAGGTGTTGGACGACGGACGGCTCACCGACTCCCAGGGGCGTACGGTCGACTTCCGCAACACCGTGGTGATCATGACCAGCAACATCGGTTCGCAGCGGATCCTGGATCGTGCGGGGAGCCTCGATGCCCGGAGCGGAGCTCCTGATCAGGCACTGAGGGACGACCTGATGCGGGACCTGCGCCAGCAGTTCCGTCCGGAGTTCCTGAACCGGATCGACGAGGTGATCGTCTTCCACGCGCTCACCCGGAAGGACCTGGTGTCCGTGGTCGATCTGCTGCTGGAGCGGACCCGGCGCCGGCTCCGGGCGCAGGGCGTGCAGCTGGAGGTCACCGAGGCGGCGAAGGAGTTCCTGGTCAACCGGGGCTACCAGCCGGAGTTCGGGGCGCGGCCGCTGCGTCGGACGATCCAGTCGGAGCTGGACAACCGGATCTCCAACCTGCTGCTGGAGGGCACCGCGCGGGAGGGGGACACGCTGATCGCGGACGTGAGCGACGGGGAGCTGACGGTGTCGCTGGCGCGGCCGGAGGCGTCGGCGACCTTCGAGGAGGCGGAGGCGAAGGCGCGGGCTGCCTCGGCGGAGTAGCGCACCGGGTTCGGGCGCACTCCAGCGGGAGTACGCCCGAACGCCACTGGTGGAGGACGCGCGGGGCGGGGGCGCGGGGCCGTGCGGCGAGGAGGTCCCCGAGGATCAGCCCGCCGCGGCCCGCGGGAACACCTCGCGCAGGAGCGGGTCCGGCAGCCCGCGCTTGCGCCACTCGCGCGGGTAGCCGAGCGAGACCTCCTCGAAGGGGACGCCGTCGTAGTTGGTCTTGCGCGGGATGTGCAGATGGCCGTAGATCATCGCGGCGGTGTTGAAGCGGCGGTGCCAGTCGGCGGTCAGCTCGGTGCCGCACCACTGGGCGAACTCGGGGTACCAGAGCACCTCGGTGGGGTGGCGGACGGTCGGGTAGTGGTTGACGAGGACGAGCGGGACCTCCGGGTCGCAGGCCGCGAGCCGCTGCTCGGTCAGCCGGACGCGCTCGCGGCACCAGGAGTCCAGGTCCGGGAACGGGTCCGGGTGGAGCATCCGCTCGTCGGCGCAGACGATGCCGCTCTCGTAGGCGGCCGCCAGGGACTCCTCCTTGGTGGTCGTGCCGGGCGCACGGAAGGAGTAGTCGTACAGGAGGAAGAGCGGGGCGATGCGGACGGGGCCGCCGGCGCCCTGCCAGAGCGGGTACGGGTCCTCGGGGGTGATGACGCCGAGGCCGCGGCACAGTTCCACCAGGTGCTCGTAGCGGGCCACGCCGCGGAGCTGGACCGGGTCCTCGGGGTGGGTCCACAGCTCGTGGTTGCCGGGCGCCCACACCACGCGGGCGAAGCGTTCGGCGAGCAGGCCGAGCGCCCACTCGATGCTGGTGGTCAGCTCGCCGACGTCCCCGGCGACGAGCAGCCAGTCGTCGGGGTGGGCGGGCCGGAGCTTCTCCACCAGGTCGCGGTTCTCCTGGTAGGAGATGTGAAGATCGCTCACCGCGAGCAGCCGCCCGCCCGCCCTGGTGGGCGTCGGCTCTGCGCCGCTGTGGATCTCGGTAGTCACTCCTGCCCCCTGTGCTCACCCGGTCAATGGGGCCACCCTACGTGGCGGTCCGGGGTCGTGGGCGGGGTTGACGGGATCAGCTGTTCGAGGGGTGGGACGAGGAGTTGAGGTCCGCTCAGGGACGGACCTCAAGCGGCACTCCTCCGGGGTGGGCCCCAGGGCTGGACTCCAGGGCTGGACTCCAGGGCTGGACTCAGGAGCTGATGTCGATGAGCACACCGTGGGAGGTGGCGGTGGTGACGGCGAGAATGACCAGGGAGGCGATGCCGAGGGCCAGGCCGAGGAAGGCGCGGCCGCGACGGCTGGTGCCACGGACCAGGGCCAGAGTGGCGAGGGTGATGGCGATCGGGCCCAGGACGATGTTGAAGAGCAGCAGGCCGGGAAGTCCGAGGAGGAAGGAGGCGATGGCCAGGTTGTCGGCCTCCGCGGTGCCCTGACGGTCGGTGGCGGCTCGGTCTGCGGCGCGCTTGGTGATGGCGCTTTCGGTGACGGTGCTCATGGCGGTGGCGGGTCCTCTCGGCGGAGTGGACGGGTCGGCTGGAGTGGCCGGAGCGGCCCGGTCAGCGGTGCCGCAGGCGGGCGATGCCCTCGCGGGCGCCGAAGCCGAGCAGCCAGGCGGTGATCGCGGCGGCGGCGGTGAGGAAGACCGGGAGGGGCAGGTGGGCGGCGGTGCCGATCAGGACGCCCATGGCGACCAGGGCGGAGAACAGGATCACGGCTGACTCCTTCAGCTGCGGGTGCGGCTGCGCCGGTTTCGGCTGTGTTTCGGTTGACAAGTGTTCACTGACTTCGGGCACCACTGTACGCCCGGCTGGCCAAGTTCGGCAAACGACTGTTTACTGAATGGCGTGAGTCACACCGTAGGGGTCAGACAGGCCCAGAAGCAGCAGAGTCGGCGGGCCTTGCTGGATGCCGGGCTGCACCTGCTGGCCGATCAGAACCTGGCGAGCCTGGGCGTCCGCGAGGTCACCCGCGAGGCCGGACTGTCGCCCGCCGCCTTCTATCGACACTTCCCGGATCTCGCCGCGCTCGGCGTCGCGCTGGTCGAGGAGTCGCTGGCCAGCCTGCACGTCATGATCCGTTCGGCGCTCGCCGAGGCCGGCGGTGCCGAGGAACTGATCGACCGGGCGGTGGACGTGATCCGGCAGCACGTCCGCGAACACCGGTCGCACGTACGCTTCCTGGCGCGCGAGCGGCACGGCGGGGTCCGGCAGGTGCGTGAGGCGATCGACGCCGAACTCGGCCGCTTCGCCGCCGAGGTGGGCTCCGCCCTGGCGCTCCAGCCGGTCTCGCGGGGCTGGGGCGAGCAGGACCTGCGGATGCTCGCCGAGTTGTACGTGGACCACATGGTGTCGACGGCCTCCGCCTTCCTGGAGGCCCAGGAGGCGGACCCTGCCCGCGAGCGGCGGATCGCCGCCACGGCCCGGCTGCAGCTGCGCCTGATCAGCCTCGGTCGGCGCCACTGGCAGGGAAGTTGAGTGTGCTGAGCCCCTAGCGGGTTTCGACTGAGGGCGGGGGCGCGCCCTCGTGACCTGTGGTGTTCTCTTGGGCTGGTTTTGACTCTTGACAGTAAGTCATGTCCGCGACAGCTTTGGGGGACCCCCACACCGAGAGGTCTCTCATGAAGAAGCCGCTCATAGGCATGCTCGCCACGCTCCTGGTCGCCGGCGCGACCGCCCTCGTCGGCGCCCTCCCGGCCCAGGCCGCCACCCCGGCGGCCGCCGGCGCGATCTCCGACGCGGCCCACGCGACCAAGGCCGCCCCGCAGGCCGCCGTCACCTTCGCCGGGACGGTCGCGCTCAGCAACTGCTCCGGCTCGCTGGTGCGGATGCCCGGCTCGGCCGCGACCGACCCGGCCCTCGTACTCTCCAACGGCCACTGCCTGGAGTCCGGCATGCCCGGCCCCGGCGAAGTGGTGCTCGACCAGCCCTCCAGCCGGACCTTCACCCTCCTCAGCGCCACTGGTGGCCGCCTCGCCACCCTGCGCGCGACCAAGGTGGTCTACGGCGCCATGACCGACACCGATGTGTCGATCTACCAGCTGAACACCAGCTACGCCTCGATCAAGTCCAAGTACGGGATCTCCCCGCTGACCGTCGCCGACACCCACCCCACCCAGGGCGCCGACATTCGAGTTGTCTCCGGCTACTGGAAGAAGATCTACTCCTGCTCGATCGATGGCTTCGCCTACCAGCTGAACGAGGCCGACTGGACCTTCAAGGACTCGGTCCGCTACACCTCCGGCTGCGACGTGATCGGCGGCACCTCCGGCTCGCCGGTGGTCGACGCCTCGACCGGTCTGCTGGTCGCCGTGAACAACACGATCAACGAGAACGGTGAGTCCTGCACCCTCGACAACCCGTGCGAGGTCGACGAGAACGGCGCGGTGACGGTGCACCAGGGCATCGGCTACGCCCAGGAGACCTACGGCATCCCCGCCTGCTTCGCCCCCGGCAACCGGCTCGACCTCACCCTGCCGGGCTGCACCCTGCCCCGCCCGTAAGCCAGGACCGCCCGCAGGCCTGACCCGCCCGAAGGCGTTGCCCGCCCTCAAGCCCCGCCCGTGAGTCCTGACCCGCCGCCCGCGCGCACCCCATCAGCGGGCGACCCGCCCCGAGCAGCCGACGGAACCGAGGCAACGCCACTGACCAGCACCTTCCTCCGATGGGCCACTCGCGACCAGGCGGGTGGTCCATTCGGCCGTCCACGAGGCGGCCGCCGCACCACCCGCACCGCAGAGTTGTTCCGACGAGGTATCCGTCATGTCCGTTGACCAGATGGAGAGTTGATGACCACCAAGCTGAGAAGACTGCTGGTTTCCGTGCTGCTGATACCGGTGTTCGCGATCGGCGGCCTGGCCACCCCGGCCTTCGCCGCCGCCGGTCAGGGCGCCGAGGCGGCGGGCGCCGCCCACGGCCGCAGCCCGGCCGACGACCCGACCGCCGACATCAAGGACCGCCTGGCGGCGATCCCCGGGGTGACCATCACCGAGGAGAAGTCGACCACCACCGGCCACCGCTACTTCCTGGCCACCTACACCCAGCCGATCGACCACTTCCGCCCCTGGCTGGGCACCTTCCAGCAGCGCTTCAGCGTGCTGCACCGCGGCTACGACCGCCCGACCGTCTTCTACACCAACGGCTACACGCTGGGCACCAGCCCGTCCCGCACCGAGCCGACCCGGCTGGTGGACGGCAACCAGGTCTCCATCGAGTACCGCTACTTCACCCCCTCCCGCCCCGAGCCGGCCGACTGGTCCAAGGCCGGCATCCGCCAGCAGGCCGCCGACTCGCACAAGCTGGTGACCGCGCTGAAGCGGATCTACCAGCAGGAGTGGCTCTCCACCGGCGCCAGCAAGGGCGGCATGTCCTCCACCTACTACCGACGGTTCTACCCGGACGACGTGGCGGGCACGATCGCCTACGTCGCGCCGAACAACACCGACGTCAACGACTACTCGGCCTACACCGAGTTCTTCCGCACCGTCGGCACCCCCGAGTGCCGCGCCAAGCTGAACGCCGCCCAGCGCGAGCTGCTGGTGCGTCGCGACCGCCTGGAGTCCCGCTATGTCGCGGACAACAAGGCGGCCGGCTCCACCTTCAACACCCTCGGCACTCCGGACCGCGCCTACGAGGCCGGCGTGCTGGACGTGGTCTGGGCGTTCTGGCAGTACAGCCTGGAGTCGGACTGCGCCAAGGTCCCGGTGGCCGCCACCGCGACCGACGACGAGCTGTACGCGTGGTTCGACGCGCAGTCGGGCATCACCGGCAACAGCGACCAGTCGCTGGCGAAGTACACCGCGTACTACTACCAGGCCGCCACCGAGCTGGGCGCGCCGTTCTTCGACGTCTCGTACCTGCAGGACCGGCTGCACTACGACTACAAGGAGCTCTACTCGGCCCGCTCCTACGTGCCGAAGGAGATCCCGACCGTCTTCAACCCGTACGCGATGCCCGACGTCGACCGCTGGGTCAAGCGCGAGGGCGAGCGGATCATGTTCGTCTACGGCGGCAACGACCCGTGGGGCGCCAAGCCGTTCCACCTCGGTCGGGGCAGCGACGACAGCTACGTGTACACCGTGCCCGGCGGCAACCACGGTTCCAACATCGGCAAGCTGCCGGCCGAGCAGTCGGCGGAGGCCACCGCCAAGGTGCTGGAGTGGGCCGGCCTGGGTGACCAGGACACCGCCCGCTCGCTCGCCAGGTCGCCGCAGCTGGTCCCGTCCTTCGGCCCGCTCGACATCGAGGGCCAGCGACTGGAGCAGGAGCGCCGCCCGCTCTGACACCCCTTGGAAGGCCGACGAGGCCGACAAGGCTGACAGGACCGGTAAGACCAGGAGGCCGCCCCACCCCGGGGCGGCCTCCCGCCGTATGCCGGCCACCACTCGCCGGCCGCGCGGCCCCGCCACCCCCGCCGACCCCCTCCCCGAAGCAGTGAATCAGTGCTTCAATGCTTCCATGGCCTACCGACGCACCCCCGCCGTGCAAGCCCGCCTGGACGCCCAGCGCGAGGCGGTACTGCAGGCCGCGGTCGGCCTGCTCGCCGAGCGCGGCTACGGCGGCTGCACCATGGCCGCCGTGGCGGAGCGCGCCGGGGTCGCCACCGGCAGCCTCTACCAGCACTTCGCCAACAAGGCCGAGCTGTCGGTGCAGCTGTTCCGCCGGGTGGTCACCCGGGAGATCGAGGCGGTCAACGCCGCCGTGGCCCGCCGGGACACCCCGCAGCGGCGGATCGCCGCCGTGGTCGAGACCTTCGCCGCCCGTGCGCTGCGCGCGCCCCGGCTGGCGTACGCGCTGCTGGTCGAGCCGGCCGACGCGGTGGTGGACGGCGAGCGCCTGGTCTTCCGGCGGGCGTTCCGGGACGTGATCGCCACCGAGATCGCCGCCGCCGTGGCGAACGGCGAACTCCCCGAGCAGGACCCGGTGCTGACCGCCGCAGCCCTGGTCGGCGCGGTCGGCGAGGCACTGGCCGGCCCGCTCGCCGCCGCGCCGGTCGAAAGCGTCGGGCCCGAACACAGCGACAACACCACGGTGGTCCCCGCCCTGGTCTCCTTCACCCTGCGTGCCCTGGGAGGACGCGATGACAGCGACGCATGAGGTCACCAACCAGGTGCCCCTGCCGTACGGACACGACACCGCCGCCGACCCGACCCTGCTCGCCGCCCTGGACCGGGCCGGCGCCGGCTGGGCCGAGCCCGAGCTGCGCGAACTCGGCCGCCTGGCCGGCTCCGAGCAGGCCGCCGACTGGGGTCGACTGGCCAACGAGAACCCGCCCGTGCTGCGCACCCACGACCGCTTCGGCCACCGGATCGACGAGGTCGAGTTCCACCCGTACTGGCACGAGCTGATGCGCACCGCCGTCTCGTACGGTCTGCACGCCGCGCCCTGGCGGGACGAGCGGCCCGGCGCCCACTCCGCGCGCGCCGCCAAGTTCTACGTCTGGGGCCAGGTCGAGGCCGGCCACACCTGCCCGATCTCGATGACCTACGCCGCCGTTCCGGCCCTGCGCCACAACCCCTCCCTGGCCGCCGAGTTGGAGCCGCTGCTGGCCGCCACCGAGTACGACTACGGGCTGCGCGAGCCGCGCACCAAGCGCGGGCTGATCGCCGGCATGTCGATGACCGAGAAGCAGGGCGGCTCGGACGTCCGCACCAACACCACCACCGCCGCCCCGCACGCCGACGGCACCTACCGGCTCACCGGCCACAAGTGGTTCACCTCGGCGCCGATGTCCGACCTCTTCCTGACCCTCGCCCAGGCACCCGGCGGGCTCAGCTGCTTCATGCTGCCGCGGGTCCTCCCGGACGGCAGCCGCAACCGGCTGCACCTGATGCGGCTCAAGGACAAGCTCGGCAACAAGTCCAACGCCTCCGCCGAGTTGGAGTACGACGGCGCGGTCGGCCGGCTGGTCGGCGAGGAGGGCCGGGGCGTGCAGACCATCATCGAGATGGTCAACATGACCCGCCTGGACTGCACGATCGGCGCCGCCTCCGGCATGCGCTACGGCACCACCCGGGCGGTCCACCACGCCCTGCACCGCCGGGCGTTCGGCAAGGCGCTGGTCGACCAGCCGCTGATGCGCAACGTGCTGGCCGACCTGGTGGTGGAGTCCGAGGCCGCCACCGTGGTCGCGATGCGGCTCGCCCAGTCCACCGACCTCGCCCTGGCCGGGGACGAAACCGAGGCGCTGGTGCGGCGGTTGGGCCTGGCGGTGGTCAAGTACTGGGTGTGCAAGCGCGGTCCGGCGCACTCCGCCGAGGCGCTGGAGTGTCTGGGCGGCAACGGCTACGTGGAGGAGTCCGGGATGCCCCGGCTCTACCGCGAGGCGCCGCTGGTGTCGATCTGGGAGGGCTCCGGCAACGTCGCCGCCCTGGACGCGCTGCGCGCCATGGCCAAGCGCCCGGAGACGGTCGACGCCTTCCTCGGCGAACTCGACGCTGCCGCCGGCGCGGACCGCCGGCTGGACGCGGCGGTCGCCGAACTGCGCAAGCAGCTCAGCGACCTGACCGACCTGGAGTACCGCATCCGGCGGCTGGTCGAGTCGATGGCGCTGGCCTTCCAGGGCTCGCTGCTGGTCCGGTACGGCGACCCGGCGGTGGCCGACGCCTTCTGCGCCACCCGCCTGGGCGGCGACCACGGGGCCGCCTTCGGCACCCTGCCGCCCGGCGTGGACACCGCCGCGATCATCGACCGCGCCCGCCCGGTGCCCGCGTGAGCGCCCGAGAAGCCGAAGAGGTACGGGAGTTCTGGCAGTCCCTGGGGCTGCCCGGACTGATCGACGTGCACACCCACTTCATGCCGAAGAACGTCCTCGACAAGGTGTGGGCGTACTTCGACGCGGCCGGCCCGCTGGTGAACCGGCCCTGGCCGATCACCTACCGCGAGGCCGAGGAACAACGCGTCCGGCGGCTGCGGGAGTTCGGCGTCCGGGCGTTCACCTCGATGCTCTACCCGCACAAGCCCGGCATGGCCGCCTGGCTGAACGCCTGGGCCGCCGACTTCGCCACCCGCACCCCGGAGTGCCTGCACACCGCGACCTTCTTCCCCGAACCGGGGGCGGCCGGGTACGTGGCACGGGCCGTCGAGGACGGCGCCCGGGTGTTCAAGGCGCACCTCCAGGTCGGCGGCTACGACCCGACGGACGCGCGGCTGGACGAGGTCTGGGGGCTGCTCGCCGAGACCGGCACCCCGGTGGTCACCCACTGCGGATCCGGGCCGGTGCCGGGCAAGTTCACCGGGCCCGGCCCGATCGGCGAGGTGCTGGAGCGGCACCCCGGACTGGTCCTGGTGGTCGCCCACCTCGGCATGTCCGAGTACCGCGACTTCCTCGACCTGGCCGTGCGCCACCCGGCCGTCCGGCTGGACACCACCATGGCGTTCACCGACTTCGCCGAGGTCGACGCCCCGTTCCCGCGCGACGAACTGCCGCGGCTGCGCGGGCTCCAGGAGCGCGTCCTGCTCGGCAGCGACTTCCCCAACATCCCGTACCGGTACGTCCACCAGCTGGAGGCGCTGGCCGGGCTGGGCCTGGGGGAGGAGTGGCTGCGGGCGGTCTGCCACGACAACGCGGCCGCCCTGTTCGGGCTCAGCTGACCGCCCGCAGCACGCCCAGCGCGTCCGCGTGCAGCCCGGGCGCGGCGGCGAGGAAGCTGTCGGAGCCGGCCGTCCAGGCCGCCCCGGCGGCGTCCGTCACCGCCGCGCCCGCCTCGCTCGCGATCAGCGCGCCGGGCAGCAGGTTGCCCGCGTCCGCGCCGTACTCCCAGAACAGCGCCAGGTGCCCGGAGCCGACCTGGGCCACCTGCAGCGCGGTCGGGCCGAGGTTGCGCACCGCGAGCACCGCGCCCGCCATCGCGGACAGCGACTCGCCCGCCCGGCGCAGCGCCACCGGGTCGTCGGCCACCCGGGGCGGCTGGCTGGTGGCGGCGACGGTGACCGCCAACTCGCGCTCCAGCGGCGCGATCGGCCGCCCGTCCAGCTGCGCCCCGCCGCCCAGCACCGCCCGGTAGGTCCGGCCCGCGCCGAACAGCTCCGGGGAGTGCACCACGGTCAGCACCGCCGCGCCGTCCCGCACCAGCGTCGCCGTCACCGCCCAGTGGGGCTGCCCCAGCAGGTACTGCACCGCACCGTCGGTCGCGTCGCACACCCACCACTCGCCCTCGCCGGGCACCGAGCCGTCCAACTCCTCCGGCACCCAGCCGGCCCGCGGGTACAGCGCGCTCAGCCGCTCGCGCAGTTCGGCGGTGGCCGGGCCGTCCAGCTCCGCGAAGCGCGCCGCAGCCTCCGCCGCGGTCCGCGCCGGCGTCGGCTCGACCGGCCGACCGGCCGCCAGCCTCCCGCCGACCTCCCGCACCGCGGCCTCCGCACCCTCCGCAAGCGTCCACAGCTCGTCCATCGCGGCGACTCCTCCGTTCCCGGGCCGGTTCGCTCCGGCCGCCCAGGACAAGGAGTACCGTCAGGACTGCCGAACAGGACGCTCAAGCGGCTCGGAACGACGGAGATCGGACACCATGGACCTCACCACGACCGATCCGGACACCGGGCTGGACACCCTCGACCGCCGCCTGGTCTGCGCGCTCCAGCTGGACGGACGGGCCGAGCCCGGCCGGATCGCCGAGGTGCTGGGCGTCTCCGCCCGGACGGTCACCCGGCGCCTGAGCCGGATGCGGCAGGCCGGGGTGCTGCGGGTGGTCCGGATGCCCGACGTCGAGGACGCCGCCGTGGGCGCGCTGCTGCTGCGGGTCCGGGTGCTGCGCGGCCGGGTGGACGCGATCGCCGAGGCGCTGGCCGCCCGCCCCGACGTGCCCTTCGTCGACGTGATGCTCGGCGGCCACGAGGTCGGCGCCGTCATGCTGAGCGACGCGGGCTCCCGCGACCGCCTGCTGTACGGGCAACTGCCCGCGACCGGCGCCGTCACCGAGACCACCACCCACGCCGTGCTGCACGCCTTCGCCGACGCCGGGCAGTGGCAGGCCGGTTACCTGACCGAGCGGGAGGCCGCCGCACTCGCCCGGCCCGTCCCCCCGCGCCCCGCCGCGCCCCCGCCCTTGGACGGGCTCGACCGCGCGCTGCTGGACCGGCTGGGCGAGGACGCCCGGCAGTCCCACGCCGTGCTGGCCGGGCTGGTCGGCGCGCCCGAGTCGACCGTCCGGCGCCGGCTGCACCGGCTGGCCGAGGCCGGGCTGCTGCGCACCCACGCCACCGTGGACCCGCGGCTGCTCGGCATGGCCGTGGACGCCAACCTCTGGCTGGACGTGCCGCCCGGCCGGCTCGCCGAGGTCGGCACCGAGCTGGCCCGCCACCCGCAGGTGCACGGCGTCTTCGCCACCAGCGGCCCGGCCAACCTGCTGGCCACGCTGTTCTGCCCGGACCACGGCGGCCTCTACCGCTTCCTCACCGACACCCTCGGCCCGCTCGGGGTCACCCGCGCGGAGACCACGATCACCGCCCGCGCGGTGAAGCGGGCGGGCGTGCTGCTGCGCCGGCCGGGCAGGGCATGAGCTCAACGGCCATTACCCGCGAGGTACAGCCGCTAGCGCTCCGGACCCACCGCGGACTGCAGGAAGCGGACCGTCTCCGCGTCGGCCGGCAGGAAGGTCTCCATGGTCAGCTCGGAGACGGTGACGTCCAGCGGGGTGTTGAAGGTCGCGATGGTGGACAGGAAGGAGAGCACCTGCCCGTCGTGCCGGATCCGCAGCGGGAGCGCGAACGGGAAGCCGTTCTCCGGCACCTGCCCGGCCGGGTCGTCGAGCGGCTCGGGGTAGCCGCTGACCTCCTCGTACAGCTGCCGCAGCGGCTCGGCGCGGACCACTTCCAGCTGCTGTTCCATCCGTTCCAGCAGGTGCCCCCGCCACTGCCGGTGGTTGACGATGCGCGGTGCCAGCCCGTCCGGGTGCAGGGTGACCCGGATCGCGTTGAACGGCGGTCGGAGCAGCTGCGGGGCGACGCCGTCCAGCAGCAGGGCGAGCGAGCGGTTGGCGGCCAGCACCCGGAAGGTCCCGTCCAGCACCAGCGCCGGGTACGGGTCGTGGGCGGCGAGCAGCCGCTCGATGCCGCCGCGCAGCGCGGCCATCGACGGGTCGTCGAGCGGCGTCTCGGGGTAGTGCGGGGTGTAACCGGCCGCCAGCAGCAGGGTGTTGCGCTCGCGCACCGGGACGTCCAGCTGCGCGGCCAGCCGCAGCACCAGTTCGCGGCTCGGGTGGGAGCGGCCGTTCTCGACGAAGCTGAGGTGCCGGGCCGAGGAGTCCGCCCGCAGTGCCAGTTGCAGTTGGCTGAGCTGTCGTCGCTCGCGCCAGCCGCGCAGCAGCGGGCCGACGCCCGTCCCCGTCGGGCTGCCCATGCCCGCCATGATCGTCATGGCCAAGGACGGTACTCGAACCGACCCGGTCGGTGGGAGGGGGCCGGGCGGATCGGGCTCCGCGGGGCCGCTCAGGCTCCGGTGGTCGACCCCGGTCGGACGATCATCAGCACCACGACCACGGCCCACAGCAGGTTGAACACCCCGGCCGTCATGGGCAGCATCCGCAGGCCGCCGACGGCCTTGGTGTGCTGCTCGTCCTTCGGGTCGAGGCCGAGCGCGTCCACGGCGGCCTGCTGGCCGGGCAGCACGAAGAGCAGCAGCGAGAGCCCGGCGATCGCGGTGAGCACCATCGAGGCGATCAGCCAGGACTGCCCGAGCACGTCCATCACCTGCGCCAGGCCGATGCCCAGCACCGGCACCGCGACGCCGAGCAGGGCGTAGACCTGGGTGATCCGGTGCAGGACGCCCAGCACGCCCGCGTCCGAGGCCTGGTCCGGCCCGCCGGCCAGGGCGGCCTTCGCCCGGCGGGGGAACATGCTGACGGCCACCGCGACCGGGCCTATGAACAGGACCGACGCGAGGACGTGCAGGCTCAGCAGGAACTTGGCCATGGCGGGGCACCCTTTGATCCGGTGGGTAGCTGGGTCGGCGGGCGCACGCCGTCGGCGTGCCCACGACCAGGCACGCTAACACCGCTTATTCACCGGCCCCGCGCTCGGGTGCCCCTGGTCCTACCCGGCCGCGGCCAGTTCCACGATGCGCGGCGAGGCGGTGCTGACCGCCGCGACGGCGGCGCCGTGCTCGGGGTCGGTCCAGTCGAGCAGGTACAGGTCCTCGTGCCGGCTGTGCAGCGGGGCGCCGGGCGGGACGTCCAGTGGCAGGGCGGAGAGGTCGATCCGTCCGAGGGTGTCCAGGGTGGCCCGCCCGATCTTGATCAGCGACTCCTTGCGCACCCACTGCCGCAGGAAGGCCCGGTTCGGCTCCGGTGCCGCCTCGACCAGGGCCAGCTCGGCCGGGGCGAGTACCCGGCGGGCGACCGCGCGCAGCGAGCCGCTCCGGGCGGCCAGCTCGACATCCACGCCGACCGGCTGGTAGCCGGCTCCGGCCGCCACCACGCCGCTGGTGTGGGACAGGCTCACGTGCACCCCGGGGTGGTCCGGCAGGTACGGCTTGCCGTGGTCGGCGAGGCCGCAGTCCGGGCACTCCTGGGCGAGCACCACCTCGACGGCCGGGACGCCGAGCAGCCGGGCGGCGCAGAGCCGGACGAGGACGTGCCCGGCGGTGTAGTCGGTCCGCCCGGACTCGTGCCGGAAGCGCTCGGCGCGCGCCCGCTCGATGTCGGTGAGCAGGTGTTCGCCCGCCTCGGGGTGGCGCAGTACGGCGTCGGCGGACGCGACGGCGACGAGCGGCGCGCTCTGGTCCTGGGCCTCGGTGGTCATGCCGTCCAACCTAGCCGGGGCGGCGGCCCGGCGGTTGCTCGGGCCGGGCGGGGCGGGCCTTGGGACTCCCGGACGGACGACGCCGACGGCGAAGGCCTCAACTCCCCCTCGGGGTCAGCGTCTCGGCGGGTAGTCCGCGAGCCCCGAGCCGAGCAGGCCGAAGGCCCGTTCCACCGCCGCCTCGACCCGGCCGCGCACTGCGTCGGTCGGCTCGCCGGCGACCATCGCCCGCCGGATCTCCGCGAGCACCGCACGGTGGGCGCCGGCCACGGCACCGGCCACCACCCGGGGGAGCGGGTCCTCCGCCCCGGCCTCCGACTCCTCGGCGAGGACGGCCGCCAGCGCCGCCTCGGCGCGCTCGCCGAGCTCCAGCAGTCGGGCCCGCAGCGCCGGGCTGTCGTCGATGATCCGCCAGAACGCCGCCATCCGCGGGTTGAGGCCGATGGTCGGCTCACCGTCGGCGACGGCTGTCAGCAGGTCGGCCCGTACGGCGTCCACGGCGGAGCTGCCGGCGGGCCGTCCCCGGACGACCTCGGCCAGGTGGGCGACCACCTCGTCCTGCCGGTCGAAGAACAGGTCCTCCTTGGTCGGGAAGTAGTTGAACACCGTGTTGGGCGAGACCCCGGCAGCGCGGGCCACCTCGACCACCGTGACCCGCTCGAAGCCGCGCTCGGCGAACAGGCCCATGGCGGTGTCGGCCAGGAGCTCCCGGGTCTGCTGCTTCTTGTGTTCGCGAAGTCCCATGGCGGAATCCTACGGGCGAACCATGGTGTCGCAGCAAATTTGCAGTGACACCAAAAATATCCGCTACGGTGTCGGCATGACCTTCACCTTCGGCATCTATCCCGGCGGGCTGCTCGGCGACGACACCGGCCTGATCGAACCCGTCCGCCCCGACGACCCCGCGCGGATCGCCGCAGCCCTGCGCGAACTCCAGGGTGACGCACCCGAGTTGATCGTCCGCGCCTATCGGCTGTTCCCGGACGGCGCGCACACCCCTGAGCGCCCCGAGCAGTACGCCGTCGAGGGCCGCAAGCTCGACCTCGTGCTCCAGTTCCGGGAGCGCAGTGGGGAGTTGGCGGGCTGGCTGGACTTCGTCCGGCGCACGGTCCGGGCCGAGGGCGGCCGCCTGGCCTGCGTACAGATCTGCGAGGAGCCCAACCTCGACCTCCCGCCCGTGGACGGCAGCATCCCGAACGTCCGCCGGGCGCTGGTCGAGGGCGTCATCGCGGCCAAGGAGGAGGCGCTGACCTGCGGCTACGACCGGCTGGCGGTCGGCTTCAACGCGGTGCCGTCCTTCGGCGCCGCCGCCGACACCTTCTGGGACGAGCTCGGCGAGCTCGCCGACGAGCGCTTCCACCGCGCCCTGGACTACGTCGGCGTGGACTTCTTCCCGGACGCCTTCTGGCCGGTCCCGGCCGACCAACTCGCCGGCGCCGTACGGGCGGTGCTCACCGGATTCCGTGACGACGCGCTGCCCCGGGCCGGGATCGGGCCGACCGTCCCGCTGCGGATCTGCGAGAACGGCTGGCCCACCGGCCCCGGGCGGAGCGAGGAGCGGCAGGCCGAGGTGGTCGAGGAGGTGGTCCGGACGGTCGCCGGGCTGGCCGCCGAACTCACCGTCACCGGTTACACGTTCTTCGCCCTGCGCGACGCCGACAGCGCGGGCCCGGGACTGTTCCACCACTTCGGCCTGCTGCGCGACGACTACACCCGCAAGCCGGCCTTCGACGTCTACCGCGAGCTCGTCGCGGAGTTGACGGCCGGTCCGGACGCGCCGTAGCTCAGTGGGCCTCGAAGAACCGGTCCACCGTGCGCCGCTCGGCGGCGATCGTGTGCACCGGTTCGCCGACCACCCGGCCGGCCAGGGTGACGGCCAGCCCGCCGACATCCTGTCGCAGCCGGGTGGCCGCCGCGGCCCGGTCGGCGGCGGGCAACGAAGGCGGACCGAACCCCTCCGGTTACGTCACCTCGCCCCGGCGGGAGAAGCGCTCCTCCCGCCACTCGCCGCTCGCCAGCACCTCGGCCAGCTGCCGGGCCGCGTCCCAGACCTCGGTGTACGAGAGGTAGAGCGGCGTGAAGCCGAAGCGCATCAGGTCCGGCGCCCGGAAGTCCCCGATCACCCCGCGCGCGATCAGCGCCTGCACCACCGGGTACCCGTCGGCGTGCCGCAGCGCGACCTGGCTGCCGCGCCGGGCGTGCTCGCGCGGGGTCGCCACCTCGACCCCGTCCAGGCCCTCGACCAGTGAGACGAACAGGTCGGTCAGCGCCAGGCTCTTCGCCCGCACGGCCGCCAGGTCGGCCCGCTCCCAGACGTCCAGCGAGGCGCCCAGTGCGGCCTGGCCGAGCAGTGAGGGCGAGCTGGTCAGGAACCGGCCGATGCCCGGCTTGGGGTCGTACCCGGGCTCGAAGGCGAACGGGCGGGCGTGCCCGAACCAGCCGCTCAGCGGCTGCACCGGACCGGCCGCCAGGTGCCGCTCGGCGACGTACAGGAAGGCCGGCGAGCCGGGGCCGCCGTTCAGGTACTTGTAGGTGCAGCCGACCGCGAAGTCCGCGTTCGCGGCCGCGAGTTCGACCGGCAGCGCGCCCACCGAGTGGCACACGTCCCAGATCATCAGGGCGCCCGCGGCCTGCACCCGGGCGGTGATCCCGGGCATGTCCAGCAGCTCGCCGGTGCGGTAGTCCACGTGCGAGAGGACCACCGCGGCAACGTCCCCGTCCAGGTGCCCGTCCAGCTCCTCCGGGCGGATCAGCAGGCTGCGCCCTCCCTCGACCAGGCCGGTCACGCCCTCGGCGATGTACAGGTCGGTCGGGAAGGCCTCGGCGTCACCGAGCACCGTGCGCCGCCCGGGGCGCAGCGTGAGCGCCGCCGAGAGCACCTTGAACAGGTTCACCGAGGTGGTGTCGCAGACGACCACCTCCGCCGGATCGACGCCGATCAGCGGCGCGATCCGCCGCCCCAGCCGGTACGGCTGCTCGAACCAGCCGGCGTCGTTCCAGCTGCGGATCAGCTCCCGGCCCCACTCCTCCTCGACCACCTGCCGCACCCGTTCCGGGGTGCGCACCGGCAGCGCGCCCAGCGAGTTGCCGTCCAGGTAGATCACCCCGTCCGGCAGGGAGAACTCCTTGCGGAACGCCGCCAGCGGGTCGACGACGTCCAGCGCCGCGCACTCCTCGCGCGTGATCATGCCCATTCCTCGGTCCCCTCGTTCGCAACCAGTCCCGTCACCGCTCCGCGGCCCGTCACCGCTCCGCCGCCTGTCGCGGTTCGTCCCGTCACAGCTCGTCCCGGATCGTCCACAGCTCGGGGAAGACGTCCTGCTCGGCCGACTTGCGCAGCCAGGTCAGCCCGCTGGAGCCGCCCGAGCCGGGCTTGCCGCCCATGGTCCGCTTGACCGCGGTCAGGTGGCGCTGGCGCCAGCGGGTGACCCGCTCGGCCACGTCCAGCAGCGCCTCGCCGAGCGGCTGCAGGGCGGCGAACTCCGGGTCGGTGTAGACCCGGCGCCAGGCCGCCGCGACCTCCTCGGAGGGCTGGTAGCGCTGCTCGGAGGTCTCCGGGCGCACCGCGAGACCGCGCCGGGCCAGCAGGGCCAGCGCCTCGTCGTACAGGCCGGGGGAGCGCAGCGCCTCGGCCAGCTCGGCCCGCGTCCCGGGCATCTCCGCGTACATGTTCAGCAGCGCGGCGTTCTTGTTGCCGAGCAGGAACTCCAGGTGCAGGAAGGCCGAGGACTGGAAGCCGGAGGCCTCTCCGAACAGCGCGCGGAAGGAGTTGAACTCCTGCGGGGTCATGGTGGCCAGCAGCTCCCAGGACTCCACCAGCACGTCCTGCACGTGGGTGCCGCGGCGCAGCGCGGCCAGCGCGGCGGTCAGGTCGTCCTCGCGCAGCGCTTGCCGGGCCTGCGTCCACTCGTGCCGCAGCAGGTCGAAGAGCAGCTCCATCACCTGGGTGGTGACGATGAACGACAGCTCGGCGGGCTCCTTGCTGCGCGGGTGCTGCAGGCTGTGCAGCTCCTCCAGGCGCACGTACTGCGCGTACGGGGTGCCCCGACCCGGCTCGCCGCCCCGACCGAACGACAGGTTGGGTGTCTCCACCGTGTCGTGCCCCATCCCGATCCCTCCTGATCCGTCCGGGCCTGGTCGCCCGGGGCCGGCGGGAGCGGACGGACGTCCTGGTTCCGCCGGGGAGCCCATTGTGCGGCGCCATGGCCCCCCGCTTGAATGGCCGACGAGCACCGCAACCGCGCTTCGGGCTGTCGTTCGCGAGGCGTTCGGGCGATCTGCTTTATGAATGAAAAACCGCTGATCACAACTGCTTTTCGGGAGTTGCCATGGACGCCGTCGACCGCCGCCTGCTGGCCGAGCTACAGGCCGACGCCAGGCTCTCGTACAACGAACTCTCCCGTCGGGTGAGCCTGTCCGCACCCGCGGTGGCCGAACGGGTCCGCCGCCTGGAGGCCGACGGGGTGATCAGCGGCTACCACGCCCATGTCGACCTCACCCGGGCCGGGCTGCCGATCACCGCGCTGGTCCAGATCCAGTGCTACGGCCCGCGCTGCGTGCTGCGCGACCCCGAGGTGGAGACCTGGCCGGAGGTGCTCCAGCTGCACCGGGTCACCGGCGGGGCCTGCTGCGTGCTGCTGGTCGCGGTGTCCACGATGGCCGAGTTCGAGGCGCTGTGCGACCGGCTCGGCGGCTACGGCCAGCCGTCCAGCTCGATGATCCTCTCCAGCCCGGTGCCCTGGCGGCCGGTGGAGCTGCGGTAGGCGCGTGAGCGTCGAGGAGCAGGGGGTCCGTGGGGCGGGGTCCGTGGGGTCGGGGCCCGAATCTCCGCGCGGGGTGGTTCATTCCTCGCCGCCTGAGATTCGCCCGGATGGCGGTCCCGACTCGAACGGGTGCGCGCTCTCGGGTGCCATGGAGGTACGACCACTCCTTGGCGGAAACGAGGATGCGACATGTGCCTGAACCGTAAGGACCTGGGCCTGCTGGCCCTGCGCGGCGCGGTCGGCGGGGTGCTGATCGCGCACGGCACCCAGAAGCTGTTCGGTTGGTTCGGTGGTGGCGGCCTGGAGGGCACCACCAAGGCCATGGACCAGATGGGTTTCCACCCGGCCCGGGAGAGCGCCGTCGCGGCGGGCCTCGGCGAGGCGGGCGGCGGGGCGCTGGTGGTGGCCGGGCTGGCCACCCCGGCGGCCGGCGCGGTGGTGGCCGGGACGATGGCCACCGCAGTGGCGGTGCACGCCCCGGCGGGGTTCTTCGCGATGTCCGGCGGCTACGAGTACCCGGCCCTCCTCGGCGCGACCGGGCTGGCGATCGGCCTGGCCGGGCCAGGGCGGTACTCGCTGGACCACCTGACCGGGCACGTCTTCGACCGGCCGTGGACGGGCGTGCTGGCCTTCCTGGTGAGCGCGGCCGGCGCGTACGGCGTGGTCGTCCGGCGGCGCCACGCGGTGCGGCTGCGCGAGGAGCGGGCGGCGGTGGAGGCGGACGAGCAGGAGGGCTCCGGGCTGTCGTAGCCGTCGGCCCGACGACCTCGTCACCCGGAGGAAGCACCCCTGCTGGCGGTGGCTCCCGGGCCCTCGGAGGGTGGGCGGGGAGGTGTGCCGGGCAGCCCGGCGCCGGGCAGAAACGAGGACCGAATGGACCGCCAGCCGCTCACCCGAGCCATCCCGCCGCGCGTCACCGCGCAGCCTCCGGAGCGACTGGGCGATCACCGCCGTCGGCTGGTGGCGGGGACGTTGGCCGCGGTCGCGCTCGGTGCGGTGGTGTTGGCGGGCTGCTCCTCCGGCAAGAGCGCGAACAGCAAGGCCTCCGAGGCGGCGAGTGCGGTGCAGAAGGCGGCGAGCGCCGCCGCCTCCGCCGCCTCGGAGCTGGCCTCGGCGGCGAGTGGGGTGGTGGGCGGGCTGGGCGGGGCGATCGCCTCGGCGCAGGCCGAGGCCTCGGCGGCGATCTCGGCCGCCTCCTCGGCGGTCGCCGGGATCAAGGGCGGGCTGGACGCCAAGGCGGACGTGGCCGTCGAGGCGGTGACCATCGGATCGGACGGCAAGGCGCAGGCGAAGCTGACCGTCACCAACCACGGCCAGCAGTCCTACCGGTACGTGATCCAGCTGAACTTCACCGACGGGAGCGGCAAGCTGCTGGACGCGACCGCGGTGACCGTCCAGGACGTGGCGGCCGGCCAGAGCGCCCAGGCCACCGCGCGCAGCAACCTGGACCTCCCGGGCACGGTCAGGGCCGAGGTGGGGAACGCCGTCCGCTACTGAAAGCCCTGTTCGGCGCGAGGGTCGAACCTTAAGCACGGCTCAAGGGCCAACGGCACCCCTTGACGGAGGAGTTGGTCTAGTCCATTTTTGTTGCCCAGGTGCAGGGAGCCCCTGAACCGGCGTCACCGGCCTCGTGCCGGGGGCGCCGGTTCGGCACATCCCGGTGTCCGTCACGGCCTGATCCCGCTCGATCCCCAAGCCATACCTGTCATGTCCCGGTCGTCCGACCCCACCCGGACGTGCGACCCCACCGGGACGACGGCATCCCCCACAACCAGGAGTCACGCACCCATGCTGCGCTCACGCATTGAAAGGGCCGGGGCCCCGGCTCCGGACGGAGCCCGCCGGCGCCGCCCGAAGAGCCTGGCCGCCGTCGCGGCCGGCACCGCCGCCTCCCTGCTGCTCGGCGCGGGCCTCGCGCTGTCCGGCGGCGCCGCGGCCAACGCCGCGACCACCAACTCCACCGGCGCACCCGCCACCAGCGGCGGCATCAAGGTCGCCTACTTCGACCAGTGGTCGGTCTACGCGAACGCGTACTACCCGAAGACGATCCAGGACACCGGCGTGGCCGGGAAGCTGGACTACCTGATCTACGACTTCGCCAACATCAACCCGACCGACCTGCGGTGTTTCGAGGCCACCAAGGCCGCCGACACGAACGACAACAACCCCAACGCGGGTGACGGCGCGGGCGACGCGTTCGCCGACTACCAGAAGAGCTTCGGCGCGGACATCTCGGTCGACGGCGTCGGCGACGTCTGGAACCAGCCGATCGCGGGCAACTTCAACCAGCTGAAGAAGCTGAAGGCGAAGAACCCCAACCTCAAGGTCCTGCTCTCGATCGGTGGTTGGACCTACTCCAAGTACTTCTCGCAGGCGGCCGCGACCGACGCCTCGCGCAAGCACCTGGTGTCGTCCTGCATCGACATGTTCATCAAGGGCAACCTCCCGGCCGACGCCGGCTACGGCGGCCCAGGCTCGGGCGCCGGCATCTTCGACGGCATCGACATCGACTGGGAGTACCCGGGCGGCGGCGGCCACACCGGCAACATCTCCAGCCCGGCCGACAAGCAGAACTTCACCCTGCTGCTGCAGGAGTTCCGCAACCAGCTGGACGCCCAGGGCAAGGCCGACAACAAGACCTACGCCCTGTCGGCGGCGGTCGGCGCCGGCCAGGACAAGATCATGAACGTCGAGACCGACAAGATCGGTCAGTACCTGACCTTCCTCGACGTCATGACCTACGACATGCACGGCGGTTGGGACCCGCAGGGCCCGACCAACCACCAGGCCCCGCTGTACTCCGGCCCGAACGACCCGTCGACCCCGGCCGAGCCGGGCAACGGCAAGTACTCGATCGACAACGCCATCAAGGCGTGGACGGTCGGCGACGCGCAGTACGGCATCCCCGGCGGCTTCCCGGCCAACAAGATCAACATGGGTGTGCCGTTCTACTACCGCGGCTGGACCGGCGTCCAGAACAACGGCAAGAACGGCCTCTTCCAGCCCGCCACCGGCCCGGCGGCCGGGGCCGCGATGTCCGGCAACGTCCCCGGCATCCAGATGTACAAGGAGCTGGGCGGCTTCGTCGACAACCCGTCCAGGACCTTCTGGGACGACGCCGCCAAGGCCACCTACTTCTACGACGGCACCACCTTCTGGAGCGGTGAGGACGCCCGGTCCATCCAGGCCAAGCTGGACTACGCGCACTGCAACGGCCTGGGCGGCTCCTTCGCCTTCTCGCTCTACGACCTGGGTACCAACACCACGCTGTTCGACACGATGGTGAACGCCACCAACGGCTCCGCCACCGGCTGCCCGGCCCCGCCGACCGGCACGCCGTCGCCCACCCAGACCCCGACCGGCACTCCGACCGGCACGCCCACGGGCACCCCGACCGGCACGCCCACCGGGACCCCGACCGGCACCCCGACCACGCCGGCCACCTGCCCGGCCGCCCCGAGCTGGGACCCCAACACCACCTACGCGGCCGGCGGCACCAAGGTCTCGTGGAAGGGCCACTACTACACCAACAAGTGGTGGACCAAGGGCGAGGACCCGACCCTGAGCGGCCAGTGGGGCGTCTGGGCCGACAACGGTCCCTGCTGATCGGCTGACCGCCCGGGGCCCTGACGGACCTCGCGGCACCCGTCCGAAGCACCGACGGTCCGGCCCGCCGGGGGAGCACCCCGGGCGGGCCGGACCGCGTCGCTACCCCAGGTCGGCGGTGCGCCCCAGCGCGTCCGGCTGGCTCTGCTCGATCCGCCGCAGCATCCGGGCCAGCAGGCCGGAGAGCGCGGCGCGCTCCTCGCCCGCGATGTCCTGCAGCAGTTCCTCCTCGAACACCGCCGCCATCCGCATCGACTCCAGCCACTTGTCGCGGCCGTTCTCGGTCAGCTCGATGATCACCCGCACCCGGTTGGACTCGTCCCGCTCCCGGGTGACCAGGTCCTCGGCGACCATCCGGTCGATCCGGTGCGTCATCGCGGCCGGGGTGAGCCCCAGCCGCTTGGCCAGCTCGCCGGGCCCCAGTCGGTACGGGCTGCCGGCCACCACCAGCGCCTTGAGCACCTCCCACTCCGCGGAGGTGATTCCCAGCACAGTCAGCTGCCGGTCGTACGCGACGCCCATCCGCCGGGCGACCCGGGACAGGGTCTGCACGATCGTCTCCACCTGAGGGTCCACGGTGGGGAATTCCCGCTGGTAGAGGGCCACCTGCTCGGCGATGCCGAGCTCCAGGGGAGTGGCCGGCAGGGGCTTGTCGGCAGCCGGCGCCGGCTTGTCCGTAGTCATGCCGACAGTGTCGCACGCGGACGTGCATCTCTTAAGCCTTTGACTCCGCAGTCTTCCGGTGCTAAGACTTTATCTCGTCAAACTTTAGCTCTGAAATCTTCCGGCCTTAAGAGTTCAACTCGACAGTCCGGATGACCTGGAAGGGATGTGCACGGTGACCGGCACGGTGAAGCAGCAGAGGCAGCAGCGACGTGGGGCGGGCGGCCCGCTGCGCCGCGTCCAGATCGGCAACGCGCTCAGTGCGTTCGGCAGCGGGTTCACGATGCCGTACATGTTCGTGTACGTGGACCAGGTGCGCGGGCTGGGCTCGCTGGCGGCCGGGATGGTGTTCACCGTCTTCGCGCTGGCGGCGCTGGCCGTCCTCCCGTTCACCGGGCGCGGCATCGACAGGTACGGTCCCCGTCCGGTGCTGCTGGCGGGTGCCGCGCTCGCCGCCACCGGCGCGTTCGCCTTCGGTCACGCCACCGACACCCCGGCCCTGCTGGTGTCGTCCTTCCTGTTCGGCGCGGGTGTCACCACCTGCCAGCCGGCGCTGGCCACGATGATCGTCCGCTGCTCGACGGCGGCGACCCGCTCGCACGCCTTCGCGCTGCAGTTCACCCTGGTCAACCTGGGCATGGGCATCGGCGCGCTGGTCGGCGGGCAGATCGTCGACGTCGCCGACCCGGCCAGCCTCACCCGGCTGTTCACCATCGAGGCGGCGACGTTCCTCGGCCTGGCCCTGGTCACCGGCACCGCCCGGATGTCCAAGGTCCAGCTGAGCGTCGTCCACGAGAAGGCCGACGGTCCGACCGGCCTGCGCGCCCTGTTCGCCGACAAGGCGATGGTGCGGCTCTGCGTCCTCGCCGGGCTGATCTTCTTCACCTGCTACGGCCAGTTCGAGTCCGGTGTCGCGGCCTTCGCCACCGACACCGTCGGCACCGCGCCGTCCACCCTGGGCCTCGCGATCGGCGCCAACGCGCTGACCATCGTGATCCTGCAGATGTTCATGGTGCGGATCACCGCGCGCCGCCGCCGCACCACCGCGATGGCCGCGGCCGGCCTGGTCTGGCTCGGCGCCTGGACGATGGCCCTGGTGGCCGGTCTGATCCGGACCGAGACCATGGCCGCCACGGTCGCG
The DNA here is from genome assembly GCF_044768305.1 of Kitasatospora sp. NPDC101155. NCBI lineage: Bacteria > Bacillati > Actinomycetota > Actinomycetes > Kitasatosporales > Streptomycetaceae > Kitasatospora > Kitasatospora sp. NPDC101155. The sequence goes on from NZ_JBIWPN010000013.1 coordinate 226,847, forward strand.
ATCGTCTCGATCTACGCGCTGTTCGGCGTCGGTGAGTCGCTGCTCGCGCCCACCATGGGCCCGATCGTCGCGGACCTCGCCCCGGCCCGGCTGCTCGGCACCTACAACGCCGGGTACGCCCTGGTGAAGCAGATCGCCGTCGCGGTCGGCCCGGCCGTCGGCGTGCTGCTGGTCGGCTCCGGCACCTGGCCGCTCTACCTGGCGGCCATGGCGGGCTCGACGCTGCTGATCGTCATGCTGGCGCTGCGGCTGCGCCCGTACCTCACGGCGGAGCAGGACAACGCGGCCCCGGCCGTGGTCCGCACGGCGGTCCCGGTCCGGGAGCTGGAGACCGCCGCCTGACGAATCGCGAAGTGGGGCGCCGACCAGATCGCCTGGTCGGCGCCCGCTGCGCTTGGTTTCCTGACTACTGCCCCATAGGGTCAGTGGCTGTCGACCGCCCGCCTCTCGTCGATGCCCAAGGCGGGCGAATCGGCGAGGCTTTGACATCCTCCTCCGCGCGGTGCGGGGGATTCCAACCCTCGCGGGTCGGGCTTTCTGCTTCCCAGCCGGTTGCCGACCTGGATGACCAGCGAAGGAACGGTGTGCCGCCCATCGGTCTTACATCAGCTCCACAGACCTGACATCCCGCCAGCCCGGCGGTAGACCCGGCCGACTTGGTTTTCGCCGACCGGGCGCTGGAGAATCTATCGCCAATTCGGATGATCCCGAGCGGATCGGGCAGAGACTCGCCTAAACGAGTGAATCGTCGGACCCCTGCCCGCTACGCCGGGAAGTTCGGTTCCTTCCCCCCGGTTGAGGTACCCGATGACGCAAGCGGCGCTCACGCACCCCCCGGCGGCCCCGGCCACCGCCGACCCCGCACCGGCCCGGAGCGGGCTGCTCCGCTGGGCGGCCGACCACTCCGGCTGGCTCGGCCCGATCGCCGTCGCCCTGTTCGCCGGCCTGCTGCGGTTCTGGAACCTCGGCTACCCCAACGCCTTCGTCTTCGACGAGACGTACTACCCCAAGGACGCCTGGTCGCTGCTTCAGCAGGGCTACGAGGGCACCTGGCCCGACCACGCCAACACCGACATCCTGGCCGTCCCGCAGTCCGTCCCGCTCAGCTCCGTGCCCGAGTTCATCGCCCACCCGCCACTCGGCAAATGGGTGATGGCGATCGGCGAGCAGCTGTTCGGCCTGCACCCCTTCGGCTGGCGGTTCATGACCGCCCTGCTCGGCACCGTCACCGTGCTGATGCTGGCCAGGATCGGCCGCCGGCTCTTCGGCTCCACCCTGGTCGGCTGCACCGCCGCACTGCTGATGTCCGTCGACGGCCTCCAGCTGGTGATGAGCCGGGTCGGCCTGCTCGACGGCATCCAGATGTTCTTCGTGCTCGCCTCCTTCGGCGCCCTGCTGATCGACCGCGACCACGTCCGGGCGAAGCTGGCCGCCGTGACCGATGCCGACCGGGCAAGCCTCGGGCTGCGCCCCTGGCGGATCGCCGCCGGGGTGTTCGTCGGCGCGGCCTGCGCGGTCAAGTGGAACGGCGCCCCGATCCTCGCCGCCTTCGGCATCCTGACCGTGCTTTGGGACCAGTCCGGCCGCCGCGGCGCCGGAGCCCGCCACCCGTGGCGGGCCATGCTGCGCCGGGACGCCGTACCGGCCTTCCTCGCCATGGTCGGCTCCGCCCTGGTGGTGTACGTCGGTGCCTGGAGCGGCTGGCTGGCCAGCGGCGCGGGCGGCGACGGCGGCTACGACCGGCACTGGGCCGACGGCCGCGCCGGACTCTCCCCGGACCACGTCCTCGGCGTCCCGCTGCCGCAGGTCTCGATGAGCTGGGTGCCCGCGGCGCTGCGCAGCCTGTGGCACTACCACTCGCAGATGTACGACTTCAACACCGGCCTGAGCACCCCGCACACCTACCAGTCCAACCCCTTCGCCTGGCTGGTCGACGGCCGCCCGGTCTCGATGTACTGGGAGCAGGTCCCGGACGGGACGCGCGGCTGCACCTCCTCCGGCGGCTGCGCGGCGCAGATCCTGGGCCTGGGCACCCCGTTCCTGTGGTGGGCGGCCTGCTTCGCGCTGGTCTACCTGCTGTGGCGCTGGTTCTTCCGCCGGGACTGGCGCTCGGGCGCCGTGCTGTGCGCGGTGGCCGGGATCTACCTGCCCTGGTTCCAGTACCAGCAGCGGACGATCTTCTCCTTCTACATGGTCGTGCTGGTGCCGTTCCTGTGCCTGGCGGTCGCCCAGATGCTCGGGGCGATCCTCGGCCCGGTCGGCAGCAGTCCCGAGCGCCGCCGCTACGGGGCGATCGGCGCCGGGCTGATCGTGCTCGCGATCGTCGGCTGCTTCGCCTTCTTCTACCCGCTGTACACGGCGGAGGTGATCCCGATGTCGTCCTGGCAGGACCGGATGTGGTTCACCAGCTGGATCTGATGCCGGTTCCGTCGGCGGCATCCGGCGGGCAGCTGCTGCCGGTCACCCCGGTGCTCGGGGTGGTCACCGCGGCGCTGCTGCTGGCCGCGGTGGCGGTGGCCGGGTGGGGCCTGCTCGGCCACGGACGGGCGGTGGTGCGGGCCGGGCTGCGGGCGGTCGTTCAGCTGGCCGCCGTCGCCGCGGTGATCAGCTGGGTGGTCGGCTCGCTCTGGCGGTCGGCGCTGTTCGTGCTGCTGATGTTCGCGGTCGCGGTGCGCACGGCCGGGCGGCGGATGACCCGGGGCCCAGGCTGGGTCTGGGCGGCCGCCCCGATCGGCGTCGGGGTGCTGCCGGTGCTCGTCCTGCTGCTGGCCGTCGGACTGCTGCCGCCCAAGGGCCTGTCGGTGATCCCGGTCGCGGGCATCCTGATCGGCGGCGGGCTCACCGCCACCTCGCTGGCCGGACGGCGGGCGCTGGACGAGCTGCGGCAGCGGCGCGGCGAGGTGGAGGCGGCGCTGGCGCTCGGTTTCGAGGAGCGGGATGCCCGGCTGGAGATCTGCCGGACGGCGGCCGCGACCTCGCTGGTCCCGGCGCTGGACCAGACCCGTACGGTCGGGCTGGTCACCCTGCCGGGCGCCTTCGTCGGCATGCTGCTCGGCGGCGCCTCGCCCGTTCAGGCCGGGGCGGTGCAGCTGTTCGTGCTGATCGGGCTGCTGGCGGTGGAGTCGACGGCGATCGTGGTGGTGCTGGAGCTGGTCGGGCGGGGACTGGTGACGGCGGGGCCGTCCAACGGCGTCGGGTAGGCTTGGGCGCGTTGAAGGGGAGTAGCCCTCCACCGGACCGTCGACATACTGGCCCTCACGGGCCCGGCGCCCGGGGCACCTCGGCGAGCCATCCGATCCGGTTGATCCGGTCGATGCGGATGGTCCGGACGGACGGTGCCGGCGAGACCTTCGGCCGCAGTGCTGTGACCGTTTCCAGTGCTGTCGGGCCGAGGCGACCCCTGACGGAGCTGCGGAGGCCGGGCAGCCCGACCGAGGGATTCCTCCGATGAGTTTGACCGTTGCCGCGTTGACGTTCGGCATCATCTTCCTGGCCGAACTGCCGGACAAGACCGCGCTGGCCAGTCTGGTGCTCGGCACCAAGTACCGCGCGAGCTACGTCTTCGCGGGCATCGCCGCCGCCTTCGCCCTCCAGGTGGGCCTGGCCCTGGTCGCCGGGCACCTGCTCTCGCTGCTGCCGCACCGCTGGGTGGAGGGCATCACCGGCGCGCTGTTCCTGGTCGGCGCGGCGATGCTGCTGTTCCACGGCGGCGAGGACGACGACGAGCACGCCGCCAAGGAGCCGTCCTCGAACAGCTTCTGGAAGGTGGCCGGGGCCAGCTTCGTGGTTGTCGCGATCGCCGAGTTCGGTGACCTGACCCAGATCATGACCGCCAACCTGGCCGCCAAGTACGCCGATCCGCTGGCCGTCGGCATCGGCTCCTGGCTGGCGCTCTGCGCGGTCGGCGGGATCGCCATCGTGGGCGGGCAGAAGCTGCTCAAGTACGTGCCGATGAAGCTGATCATCCGGGTGGCGGCGGGGATCATGGTGGTGCTGGCGGGCGTCAGCATCTTTGGGGCGATCGCCGGCTGATTCGGGGCGAGCCCCGGCCGGCGGCGGTCGCCCCGGCTCAGCAGCCCGGGTCGGCGGTCAGGACGGCCTGGGTCTTGGGGCCGTAGACGCCGTTCTCGCCCCTGATCCGGTTCGCGCGCTGGTAGCTGATGAGTGTCGACCGGGTCTGGTCGTCGAAAGTGCCGGTGACGATCGAACTGTCGACGAATCCGCACCCGGCGGCGTAGAGCTGCTGCTGCATCGCCTTGACGTCGGGCCCGCTCATCCCGATCTGGAGCAGCCGTGGCGTGGGCGTCGGGGTGGGGGTCGGCGTCGGCGTGGGGGTGGGCGTGGGCGTCGGGGTGGGGGTCGGCGTCGGCGTCGGGGTGGGGGTCGGCGTCGGGGTGGGCGTGGGGGTCCGGGTCGGACTGGGTCTGCTCGTCCGGGTCGGGGTCGGGCTCGGCGTGTCGCTGGTGGGGGCCGGGGAGGCCGGGGGCGGGGCGGCCTGGCTGGGCGGGTCCGACGGCGCGGGCGCGAGCGTGGTGACGGGCAGCGGGTCCGCCCGGCGGGTCGGCTCGGACGAGGGCGTCACGGCGTAGGCGAGGCCCACGGTGAGCGCCAGCAGGCCCGCGCCGACGCCCGCGATCAGCAGCTTGTGCTGGGCGAACGGGCTCTGCGCGGACTGCTCGGCCGCCCGCCGTGCGGCCCGTCCGCCGACGGGCCCGGACCCGGGCTCCGGTGCCTGGTTCTCGAACGGGAAGTAGCCGAGGTCCTCGCCCGCGCCGGGCGGGACCGGAGGCAGGACGGTGGTGGCGTACGCGTCCGGCGCGGGGCCCGGTACGGGCGGCAGCACGGTCGTCGCGTAGGCGTCCGCGTCCGGCCCGAGCGGGGGCGTGACGGGCGGCTGCGTGGCATACGGGGGTTGCGTGGCTTGCATCGGCTGGACCGGCGGGAGCGGCTGGACCGGCGGCAGGACGGTGGTCGCGAACGGGTCCCCGGCCGGCGGCGGCTCCTCCGCCACCTGGCCGGCCGACTGCGGCACGTACGGGCGGACCAGCGGCGGGCCTTCGACGTGCGGGAGGACGGCGGTCTCGTCCAGGCTCGGATCCGGGAGGCAGCCGCACCCGGTTGAGCGTGCGGTGCCGCACGTCGGGCAGTGCTGGTCCGGCATCGGCCGGTCCTCCTCGGGTGTCGGTCCTCGGTTCTCAGGTCTCGCGATCGGGCCTGATTATGCAGGACGTCCCGGAGGGTGGACAGTGGCGTCCGGCCCCCGGCGGGGGTGTTGTGCCGGTTGGTGGTGGTTGGCTCCCGAGGAAACCGCTGAAACGCGAGGGACGGAACCGGCGCTTACGTTCGGCTCAACCCGGCGGAACAAACCAGGACGTATCTGCCAGCATGGGGAACTGGGAGTGATCATCCGACGGGAGTGATCATCCGACGGGCGTCCGGTCGTCGGCCCCGCGACCCTACGGAGAGGCCGTGCCGCCTGTGGAGACGCCATGACGGACCCGCTCGCCGCGTCCGACCGGAGCCCGGCGAACGTGCCCGGCCCGCCGGAGGCCAACGTCCCCAACCTGTGGGTGCCGATCGGCGCCCTGCTGCTGGCGATGCTGCTCGCCGCCCTCGACCAGACCATCGTCTCCACCGCGCTGCCCACCATCGTCAGCGACCTCGGAGGCCTGGACCACCTGTCCTGGGTGGTCACCGCCTACCTGCTGGCCTCCACCGCCGCCACCCCGCTGTGGGGCAAGCTCGGCGACATGTACGGCCGGAAGCGCTTCTTCCAGGCCTCCATCGTGATCTTCCTGCTCGGCTCGGTGCTGTGCGGAATCGCCCAGGACATGGGCGAGCTGATCGCCTTCCGCGCGCTCCAGGGCCTCGGGGGCGGCGGCCTGATGGTGCTCTCCCAGGCGATCGTCGGCGACCTGGTCTCGCCCCGGGACCGCGGCAAGTACCAGGGCCTGTTCGGCGCCGTCTTCGGCGTCACCAGCGTGCTCGGCCCGCTGCTCGGCGGGCTGTTCGTCGACCACCTCAGCTGGCGCTGGGTCTTCTACATCAACCTGCCGATCGGCGCGGTCGCCCTGGTGGTGATCGCCGCGGTGCTGCACGGGCTGGAGGTGCGGCGCGAACACCGGATCGACTACCTGGGCACCGCGCTGATCGCCGCCGTCGCCACCTGCCTGGTGCTGATGACCTCGCTCGGCGGCACCACCTGGGCCTGGAGCTCCTGGCAGACCGTCGGCCTGGGCGCACTGGGCCTGGTGCTGCTGGTCGCCTTCGTCGAGGTCGAGCGCACCGCCGTGGAGCCCGTCCTGCCGCTGCGGCTGTTCCGCTCGCAGACCTTCAGCCTGGTCGCGGTGATCTCCTTCGTGGTCGGCTTCGCGATGTTCGGCGCGCTCACCTACCTGCCGACCTTCCTCCAGGTGGTCCATCAGGTCTCGCCCACCATGTCCGGCATCCACATGCTGCCGATGGTGCTCGGCATGCTGGTCACCTCGATCGGCTCCGGCCAGATCGTCGCCCGCACCGGCCACTACCGGGCCTTCCCGATCGCCGGGACGGCCGTCACCACGGTCGGACTGCTGCTGCTCTCCCGGCTGGACGAGCACAGCAGTACGGCCGAGATGAGCCTCTACTTCCTGGTCTTCGGCCTCGGGCTGGGCCTGGTGATGCAGGTGCTGGTGCTGATCGTGCAGAACTCGGTCGGCTACCAGGACCTCGGCGTGGCCACCGCGGGCGCCACCTTCTTCCGCTCCATCGGCGCCTCCTTCGGCGTCTCCGTCTTCGGGACGATCTTCGCCGGCGGCCTGCGCTCCCGGCTCGCCGACGCCCTGGTCGGCCAACCGCTGCCGCCGGGCTTCCACGTCGAGGCGATCACCTCCGACCCCCGGCTGATCACCCGGCTGCCGGCCGCCGCCCGGGCCGGGGTCTACCACGCGTACGCCGATTCGATCACCCGGGTCTTCCTGTACGCGGTGCCCGTCGCGGTGGTCGCGTTCGTCCTCTCGCTCTTCCTGCGCGAGCAGAAGCTCCGCTCCACGGTCACCGCGCCCGACCTCAGCGAGTCCATCGGCCTCAACCCGGTCGAGCGCAGCTCGCTGGACGAAATCGCCCGCGCCCTCTCGGTGCTGAGCACCCGCGAGGCCCGGCGCGACCTGTTCCGCCGGATCACCGCCACCGCCGGGCTCGACCTGCTGCCCGCCTCCAGCTGGCTACTGCTCCAGATGCACCACCACGGCTCGGTGGAGCCCGCCGAACTCGCCGAGCGGCGGATCGTCCCGATCGCGGTCGTCGAGGAGGCGGTCCGGGAGGTGGAGGGCCGGGGCCTCGCCGTCCGGGCGGGCGGCCTGGACCTACGGCTCACCGAACCGGGCGAGGAGGTGGCGCTGCGGCTGGTCGCGGCCCGGCGCACCCAGCTGTCCGAGCTGCTGGGCGACTGGGACGAACAGCAGTACGCGGACCTCGCCGAGCTGCTCACCCGGCTCAGTTCCACCCTCTGCGCCGACCTGCGGGACCGGCCGGACCCGATCGGGCCCGAGCCGCCCTACCAGGGGGAGGGGCGGTCCTTCTAGCCTTGTGCTGCCGGTGCGTCAGCTGCTCGGGGTGTCGAATCCGTCGGTCGATCCCGGTCGGGTCGATCCCCGTCAGGGCGCACCGAACCCGCGTGGCGTGAGGCGCGGGGTGAGGCGCGGTGTGAGGTGTAGGAGACTGCTGCCCGTACGTAGCAACCGAGCCGGCGCCCGGACCCGGGGCCCCGGCGGAGCAGAAGGAGCGGCATGCCCGTCGTCAAGATCAACGTACTGACTGTCCCCGCGGAGCAGCGCGAGGAGCTGGAGAAGCGCTTCGCCCACCGTGCGCACGCCGTCGAAAGCTCCGACGGTTTCGAGTGGTTCGAACTGCTCCGTCCGGTCGAGGGCACCGACCAGTACCTCGTCTACACCCGCTGGCGCGACGAGGAGTCCTTCCAGGCCTGGATGGAGGGCCCCATGAAGGCGGCTCACCAGCACGGCGGTGAGGGCGAGGCTCCCAAGCGCCCGGCCGCCTCCGGTTCCACCCTCTGGTCCTTCGACGTCGTCCAGTCGGCGGGCCCGAAGGCCTGACGATCGGACAGGGTGAACGGCGCGTCCAGGGTTCACCGGGGCGCGCCGTTCGTCGTCCGGGGCCGTCGGTCGTCAGGCCGCGGCGGCGTAGAGGACTTCGCGCAGGCCCGGGACGGTTTCGCGGTCGGCGCGCCAGACGAGGCGGAGGTGGAGGGGCGGGGGGTCGAGGGGGAGGCGGATGAGGGCGCCGGAGGCGAGGGGGTCGCGGACGGCGAAGTCGGGGAGGAGCGCGATGCCGAGGCCCTGTTCGGCGCAGGCGCGGGTGACGGCGACGCCGCCGGTGCGGACGCGTTCGACGTCGTGGCCGAGCAGGCGTTCGCCGGCCAGCCAGAAGGAGCAGGCGGGGGCGTTGACCAGGAGGCGTTGGCCGCTGAGGTCCTCGCGGGTGAGGGTGGTGGCCTGCGCCAGGGGGTGGGCGGGGGCAGCGACCAGGGCGAGCGGGACGTCCTTGAGATCGAGGTAGTCGAGCGGGGCGGGCGGGAGGTAGAAGCCGAGTTCGCCGAGCGGGCCGGCGGTGTCCAGGATCAGGGCCGCTTCCAGGGCCCCGGCGGCGACGCCGCCGAGCAGGGCGTCCCGGGCGGTGTCGGTGTGCAGGGAGACGTCCAGGTCGGGCCGGCGTTCGGCGAGGCGGGCCAGGACGGCGGGGACATGGGTGGCCGCTATGGTCTCCAGGGCGCCGAGGCGGAGCCGCGCCCGGTCGGCGATCACCTCGCGGCGGGCCTGGTCGGCCTGGTCGAGCAGCTTGCGGGACCAGGGCAGCAGCCGCTCGCCGGCCGGGGTGAGGGTCATCCCGCGCGGGGCCCGGTCGAACAGCTCGATGCCCAGGCTGCGTTCGAGGGTACGGATCTGCTCGGAGACGGAGGAAGGTGCGAGGCCGAGTGCCACCGCCGCCGCGGTGACGGTGCGGTGGGCGACAACGGCTTCGAAGACGCGCAACTGACGGAGTTCCACTGGTTTCCTCGGTTCCCCCGAACGGCCGGCCGTGGTGTGGTCGTGGTCATGCCGGTGCTGGTGTTGCGGGACAGCGTACGGGGGCGTTCGGGTATTCCGAACGGTGTGTGAGGGATCGGCGGTGGAGCGGGCACGGGCGGCGCAGCAGAGTGGGTGACCGATCCCCCCACTGACTTGGAGAAATCTCTTGGCTGCTCCCGTTCTTGGCGCTGCTCCAGCCGGTCCGGCCGCTCCACCGGTCGCGACCCGTGCTGCCGCACGTGCGCGCGCCCTGCTGGGCATCTCGCTCGGCTACTTCATGGTGCTGCTCGACACCACCGTCCTCTCCGTCGCCGAACCCGACGTGGCGTCCTCGCTGGGCAGTTCGACGGCCGGGCTGCAGTGGGCCGTCACCGGCTACAGCGTCGCCTTCGGCGCGCTGCTGCTGTCCGCCGGGGCCGCCGCCGACCGCTACGGCGCCCACCGGGCCTTCCGCTTCGGCATCGCCGCCTTCGGCGTCGGCTCGCTGCTCAGCGCGTTCGCGCCGGACATCTGGACGCTGGTGCTGCTGCGCGCCGTCCTGGGCGTCGCGGCGGCGGCCTGCGTGCCGGCCAGCATGGCGCTGATCACCCGGCTGTACCCCGAACCGGCCGAGCGGGCCCGGGCGGTGGCCGTCTGGGCGGCGGTCAGCGGCTGCGCGATGGCCTTCGGGCCGCTGGTCGGCGGCGTGCTGGTGGACCTCGCCGGGTGGCGGGCGGTGTTCCTGGTGAACGTCCCGCTGGCGGTGCTGGTGCTCGGCCTGGTGGCCGGACGGGCGGTGTACGGGCCGCGCGGGGATCGCCGCATCGACTGGTGGGCCCAACTGGCCGCCTGCGCGACCCTCGCGCTGGCCACCGACGCGCTGATCGCGCTCGGCAACTCCGACTGGATGCAGGCGAGTTCGGCTGGTGTCGGGGCGGTCGTGGCGGCTGTCGGGTTCGTCCGGCGCGAGCGGCGCAGCCCCGCCCCCGTGCTGCAGCCCGCCGTGCTGCGGGCGCGCGGGATGGGCGCGGTGCTGCTGGCGGGCGCGGCGGTGAACTTCGCCATGCTGGGCGTGCTGTTCCTGCTGCCGCTGCTGCTGCAGGGGGAGTTGGGGATGTCGCCGACGACGGCCGGGCTGGCGTTCCTGCCGATGACCCTGCCGCCGGGCTTCAACCCGCTGCTCACCGGGCGGATCGTGGCCAAGGTCGGCCCGTGGAAGCCGGTGCTGGGCGGGCTGGTGCTGCTGGCCGTCGGCTGCGCGGTGTTCGCCGTGGCCGTGCTGTGCGGTATGCCCTACCCGCTGCTGGCCGTCGGCCTGTTGGCCGCCGGGTTCGGGGTCTCCTTCGCCCTGCCCGCGCTGATCACGGCCGTGGTGACCACCGCGCCCGAGGGCAGCGCCGGTGCGGCGGGCGGCCTGCTCAACGCCGTCCGGCAGGTCGGCGCAACGGTGGGCGTGGCGGTGACGGGCGCCTTCGTCGGCGGCAGTGACGGCGGGCTCGCGGTGGCGCTGCTGGTGCCGGCGGTGATGTGCGCGCTGTCCGCCGTGCTGGTGCGGCGGAGCCGGGCGGCCGGCTGAGCGTTCCGGACGGTGTAGGTTCGGGGCGGCCTGCTCCGTCGGGGGCCCTGGGTGCTGAACGTTATCTTGACGTCGGCCCCGGGGCGGTTGGACTCCATCGGCTCGGCTACCGGCTCTCGGGCCCGTAGAGCGCGGCCGGCGCGCCGGTGGCCAACGCCCAGTAGCGGTCGCCGTACGACCAATGCCACCACTCGGTGGGGTAGTTGACCATCCCGACGCCCGCCAGAACGCCGCTGAGCAGCCGTCGGTTGGCGCGGGCCTGCGCGCTGATGCCGTCGGCGTCGGTGTAGCAGGCCCCGGCGCTCTCCTCGGGGCTGGCGTTGACCCTGGTCCCGAGGTCCAGCTCGCGGCCGTCGGCATCGATGAGGGTGAGGTCGACGGCGGCCCCGGCACTGTGCGGCGCGATCTCGGGCGGCGAGACGTAGCGGCTGGCCGCCGACCTGATCCGGTCCTCCGGCCAGTCCGGGTTCGCGGAACGCAACTCGGCGGCGTACTCGGTGAAGTAGCGCCGCTGGAGGGCCGGCGGCCGGTAGCCCTCGACGAACAGCAGGCGGAGGCCGTCGGGCAGCTTCGTCTGGGCGTCGAGGAGCCGGTCCAGGACGGTGGTCCGCAGCTGCGCGAAGGCGCCGGTGTCGTCCTGCTTGCGGCCGTCGACCAGCAGCCCGGGACCGCGTACGTCCACGAGCCGCTCGCCGCACTCCTGGACCGGGACCGCGGCCACCTTCGGGTCTGACATGAGGGTGATCCCGCTCAACAGTGCCTCCTCGTCGGGTGATTGGGTGGTTCGCCGAATCATTCTCGCCGACTGCCGTCGATAGCATGATCGTCTCAACATACCTGGAGGTCCTCATGCCCGTTGTCATCGCCACGATCAAGACCAAGCCCGGCCGACGCGACGAGGTCCTGGCCGCCTTCGAGAAGCACACCCCGGCGGTCCACGCCGAGGACGGCTGTGAGCTCTACGCCGTCCACGCCGGCACCGACCGCGTCACCGTGGTCGAGAAGTGGGCCGACCAGGCCGCCCTGGACGCCCACGGCGTCGGCGACGCCCTGGCCGCCATCGCAGCCGCCACCACCGACGCGCTCGCCGAGCCCCTCGACATCGCGGTGATGGAGCCCTTTGCGGCTGGAGACGCGGCCAAGGGCCTGATCTGAACCTCGTGGACCCGGTGCGCCCCGGCGGCCCAGCCGGGGCGCACGGGGGGGGGGGTCTACCGGGCGCGTTGGTGGGTTCGGCTGGTGATCGCTGCGCGTTCTCCCTCGCGAGTCATGCCAGACTCGGGTCGTCGAGGTCGTCCCCGAAGGTGATGTCCAACTCGGCCATCAGGGCCTGCGTCAGCTCAATCTGCTGGGCACGGTCGATGACGACCTTCGTGAGGTTGCCGATGCCTCGGATGGCGGTGAGATCGTTGCCACGCAGGTCGGTCGCCTTGTAGGTGCCACGGCCGAACTCGGCGTCCCGCAGCGTGCAGTCGTCGAAGACGGCGGCGCCGAGGTCGCAACCGGTGAAGGTCGACTCGGTGAGCACGCAGTGGGTGAAGGCGGGCGGACCTGTGGCGCGGAGCTTCTCGAAAGTGGAGTAGTCCAGCCTGCAGCTGTCGAACAGGACATTGTCGAGGGCGAGGCCGCTGAGATTGCCGGCCATGAACTTGCAGTTCTTGAAGACGACGCGCGACAACCTACTGCCGACCCACTGGAGATTGCCAAGGTCACAGCCGTCGAACTCAACCGAGTCGACCCGGACTTCGATGAGCTGCACACGGGATGCGCGCAGATTGGCGATGCGGCCGGTGATGAGGTGGGCGTTCGCGAGGTCAAGCTCGCGCAGGTCGGCGTCGGCGTAGTTGAAGTCCTGGACAGTGCCCCGGCCGCTCTCCAGCGATGTCACGTTGGAGAGGTAGCCGCCACCGAGATCGGGCAGGGTAATGCTGGCGCGGCCGAAGGTGCGGCTGGTCATGGTGCGTGCTCGCTCTCGATGGGCCCGGTCGTAGTCAGCTGGCCTGAAGGCGTGCCAGGAACTCCGGGACGCCGTCGACGTGGCGGTAGGGCTTGAAGGCCGGCGCGAGTTCGCTGACGAGGGCGACGCACCGAGGGGCACCCAGGTGGGTGGCGAGGTCGAGCGACTCGTTGATCACGGTGAGTGCCTGCTCGACGTCGTTGGACTGGAGGTGGCTCTTGGCCTGGTAGGTGAGGAAGATCCCGCGCGTCTTGTCCCTGGCGCGAGGAAGCAGTCGCGAGGGCGGACTCGGCCTCGGACAGGTCGCGGTAGCAGGCGGAGCGGTCACCGAGGGCGGCATGAGCCCGGGCCCGGCGGAGAAGCAGCAGCGACCGGGCGGTGGGGTGTGAGATGCCGGAGATGGCGTGGCCGAGCTGGTCGACGGAGACTTTTGGCTCGCCGAGCCAGTTCGCTTGGTAGGCGAAGTCGGACAGAACTCCAGCGCCGTGGTCGCGGTCGCCAGCTGCGTGCGCGGACTGCAGCGCGGCCTCCCAGAGTTTCCCAGCCGCCCAGTGCTGGCCCTGGTCGAAGCGGTGCCAGCCGCAGGTGGTGGCGAGCGAAGCCGCCAGCAAGTGGAGCCGGCGGCCGGTGGATTCGCTGTAGGCGCCGCCCTTGAGCAGGTCGGTGACGGTGCTCAGGTGGGCATCGATCAGGCGGATGGTGTGCTGGCGCTGTTCGGTGGGCAGAACCGTCAGCCCCTTGCTGGTGTCCTCCAGCCAGTCCACGAGGTCGTCGTCCACCCGCTTGCCGCCCAGGGCGGAGGTGAGACGTTCGGGTTCGATCGTGGCCCACTGGGCGGCCAGGCCGGCCAGCGAGATCGCGCTGAAGGTCATGAAGCTACGGCGGTCCATGGCGGCTCTCTGTGCGTCTCGGAGTGCTGGAAGGACGAAGGCAGCCCCCAACAGCAGCGGTTCGTCTCGCCCGGGCAGCCAGTAGGGCCACCCGTACGCCTCCATGTCCGATATCGGGACGTCGAAGGCTTCGGCGATGAGGAGTTGGGAGTCGATGTTGGGCGTCTTGCGCCAGTGCTCCCACCGGCTGACGGCCGCCTTGTCGGCACCGGACAGGAGCCCGTGACGCCGGGCGGCCTTGTTCAGCTCTGCGACCAGCCGCGCAGTTCACGTGCGTAGGCGAGGGGGTGCCGGATCGGGTCGTCCACGGGGTCAATCCCATCATCGACAGTGACCGAGAGCCTACTGGCAGCAAGGGCGGGACAACCCCGGGACTACGGACAATGCCTGTCGGCTCGGCGGGCCGGCCGCTGAGATCGCCTACTCCTCCGTGGGCTGAGCCTCTCCACCCCCACCCCTTCCCTCCGTAGCCACTTCGGCTCCCGCCGAAGCGGCTACGGCGCTGCGCAGGAAGTCGGCCAAGCCGACTTCCTGCGCAGAAGCAGGGGAGGGACGAGAGTGTCCTGCTGCTTCGCACGGTCAAGCTTGCCGCGCGCCCGGGCTCGGCGGCCCGGGCGTGCGGGGTTACGTGAGGGGAGCGCCGTGTTCCAGGTAGACGGTCCCGGTGTGGGCCCGGGCGGCGCAGGCGGCATGGACTCGGCGGGCGAGGCGCGGGATGAGGAGTGAGTCGAGCTGGTCACGGGAGTGGAAGGCGTGTTCGCTGATCTCGACCTGGTCGACAGCGATCCGGTCGAGTTGATTCAGCGGGAGGATTCCTCCGTCGAAGACGAAGAGGAGTTTGTCGCCCTCGGTGGGGTGTGGTGCCCAGTCGGCGACCAGGAGGCGGCCGATCGGCGGAGTGATGCCGAGCTCTTCCTTGACTTCCCGGGCTGCTCCCTCACTTGGGGTCTCGCCCGCGTGCAGGTACCCACCGGGGATCTCCCAGCCGGGCTTGTAGGTCGGCTTTACGAGGAGTGCGCGGTCGTCTCGTCGAAGTACGCCAGCAGCGCTACGCGGCTGAGCCACGACCTCGTGGAACTGGGAGTTGGTCACGGCCGTGACTGTAGCCACTGAGGGCGCCCCGAAGGGCGATGCGATGGTGGTTTGGACTCCCTTAGGCGAGCTGATCGGCGTACGCTCCGGGTAGACGTGACACCGCCCGGGAGTGGCCATGAGCGAAATGCCGACGGAGCTGACGACAGGTGAGCGGATTCGGTACCACCGTGAGCGAATTGGGATGACACGGGTGGTCCTGGCAGGGTTGGTCGGGCGGTCGGAAGGCTGGTTGAAGAAGATCGAGCAGGGCGAGCGTGAGCTTCGCAACCTGACGACCTTGGTCCGGCTCGCGCAGGTGCTCCGGCTGGACGACGTCGGCACGCTCACTGGCACGCCTGGGGCTGTGGCGGTTGGGACATGGGGGAAACTCTCACACTCGGCAGTGCCAGCTCTGAGGGAGGCTGTCCACGCTGGCACTTTCCGGCGCCCGAACGATCTGCCCACGACGGTGGACGAGTTGGCCGGCCGAGTTCGGCAGACGTGGGCGCTGTGGCATGCGTCGCCGCACCAGCGGACGCAAGTCGGCGCGGTGCTGCCGGAATTGCTGCTGGCCTGCCACGCGACCGCGCGGGGCCGGGAAGGGGAGGAGCGTCGGCGAGCCTGTCGAATCCTTGTGGAGGCCTACGCTCTGGCCCAGATGTACGCGGCCCATGTCACCGAGCCGGAGTTGTACTGGGTGCTGGTTGACCGGGCCCGGATGTCGGCCGAAGAGTCGGACGACCCGGTGATGCTGGCGTTTTCGGCGTGGATTGCCGCGAACGGGTTGGCTAGCAGCGGGCACTCGGAGGAGTGCCTCAGGTTGTTGACCGAGGCTGCCGACACGCTTCGGCCGTGGCTGGAGGACGGTTCGGAGTTCCTGCGGTCGACGTTTGGGTCGATTGCCCTGAAGGTCGCGATGACGCTGGCCGAGGACGGTCGGGAGGGCGATGCCTGGCGGTGGTTCGCGGAGGCTGACCGAACTGCTCAACTCGCAACGGACTACTGGCATCCGTGGACCATGTTCGGCACGGGGAACGTGGCCGTCCACGGTGTCACGATCGGGGTCGAGCTGAAGACTCCGGGAGCTGCACTCCGACGGCTTGCCGACGTGGATCCATTGAGCGTCCCGAGCATCGAACGCCGCTCCCGGCTGTTCGTGGACGCGGCCCGTTCGGAGTATGCGCGCCGCGAACCAGTGGGTGCGTTGCACTATTTGAAGCGAGCGTACGAGGTTTCGCCCGAGGGTGTGCGTTACGTGCCTGCTGGGCGCTCGCTGGTGGTCGAACTTGCCCGCACGTCCAGGGGGGCGCTTCGGGGTGACGCCGTCGCCCTCGCCGAGGCGGTGGGCGTAGCAGCCTGAAGATCAACAACAAGGGGCCCCACTTTGGGGCAGTTGCCCTGCGTTCGAGCCCGTAGCGTCGTGTGACGTTACGGGCTCGGTGCGTAAAGGGGCACACGAATGACGCAGGATGCGGTTGCGGCGGCGAGGGCGGCCGGACTGTCGATGCAGGTGGTTCGGGAGCTTGATCCGAGGACCACGCACGGGTACGGCATCCGCTGGGATCCGGCGGCTCAGGTTCACCGCGTTCGCGATGAGGTGGCGGGGGAGTGGCTGCGGGACGGTGACGGCCTCATCCGGGCCTTCGCGCGGTTCGACGATGCGTACGGCGAGTGGTACCAGGTGCGTCGCGAGGGCCTGGAAGCCCGTGTGCGCGAGGCGAACCGGTGGTCCCGGTGGAACTGACAGCCGAGTACAACCCTGCAGCTCCGGCGCTGGTCGGTGGCTGTGACCGGTGTGCCGAACTGGCTGTCCGTGAAGCGGAGTCGACCGCTCGCTTCGACCACTCGGGCGCCGTCGACGCCCGAGTGCTGATGCGTCGACACCGCGAGAGCGCGCATCCGTGACACATCACCCTTCTGGCAGTGGGCGCCAATCGCTCTTCTCCGCCTTCGCGGTGTCGGTTGCGGGAGCAATTGTGCTCGCCGCGATGCTGCTGGCGCTCTGCTGCGCGGGAACCCAGAGGGAGGAACCAGCGTGGCGACACCGACGCCTCCACCGCCCCAACCCGAACGTCCGCCGACCCCCAGGCCGGCGGACCGGTAGACCTCGAGAATCCAACACCACTGAAAGGAAGAGCACATGGGCAAGCACGGCGGAGGACCCGGCGCCGACGGTCCAGGCAAGGCGGGCGGCGGAAACGGTGGGGGCCACTCCGGGACGCCGGACACCGCGCCGCACGACGGCAAGCGGGACGCACCGCCCACCAACCTGCCCAAGCCGTCGAAGCCCTGAGGGGAGGAGAATCGCATGAACTGGGACACCCTCGTCGACAGCCTGCGGGGATCCGGAGCGCTGTCGGCCGACTGGGAGTCGACCTTCCGCGCCGTCCCGCGCCGTCTGTTCGTGCCGGACCGGATCCACCACCGGGGCGAATGGATCGACCGGACCGAACGCCCAGTCGAGTGGTACGAGTTGGTCGGCTCCGACCTCCCGCTCGTGACCCAGCTGGACGAGGACGGCACCACACCGTCCTCGTCCAGCTCGATGCCCACCGTCGTGGCCCAGATGCTCCGGCACCTTGAAGTCGCCGACGGCATGCGGGTGCTGGACATCGGTACTGGCACGGGGTGGACGGCGGGACTGCTGGCCCACAGGCTTGGGGCGGAGAACACCACCACGGTCGAACTGGACCGCGAGTTGGCGGGCGACGCTCGATGTCGCCTGGTCGCAAACCGCTTGCCGGTCAGGATGATTGTGGGCGACGGAACCTCGGGGCACCCGGAGGGTGCGCCCTGCGACCGGGTTGAAGTTCCACCCTGCGGTTGGACACTCTCTGTCTACGCCGCGAGGGTGTGACCTTGCCGGTGCCGCCGCCGAATCTCGAGTGGCGTGAGGTAGC
>NZ_JBIWPN010000014.1:0-6912 GCF_044768305.1 Kitasatospora sp. NPDC101155
CGAGACCAGTGCCAGCGCCCCCGGCGAGACCGCGGGCCGACCCCGTGCGGGGAACGCCTCGGCGAAGGATTGGTCCTCGAACAGCGGACCGAGCGTCTCACGGATGCGGACCGCCAACGTGCCCTTCGGGAACGAGGCCCGCACCACCCGTGCGGTCAGCTCCGGCACCCCGTGATCAGCCCGCGACTCCAACGACACCCAGTCCCACCCTCGATCGACGAACAGGCCGATCATGGCAGCCCGGACAACTGTTCATCAGCGGTTTGCGAATTTCCCAACGGAGTCCTGGCGGGCCGGACGGGGCTCATAGTCTTAGTCTTTCTGGCTTTGGCACTGACGGCGGTTAACGGCCAGCCTTCTCCCATCGCGCGAGAGCGGACCTGGTGGCCTACCAAATAGAGGCGCGGAACGGGGCTACCCGAGAACCCACCAGAAGACTCTATGATGAAGGTCTTCCGCTTGCCAGTTAATGTTGTACCGAATCCATACGGCGCCATTGCCTGGGACGACGTTATGTATGGTCATGTCGGCCTCTCCCTGCTGAGGAAAGCCGCCGAATGCGAGTTCGCAAATCGATGCCACAACTGCCTTGCTGGGACGATACCCCTCCTCGTGGCATTCCGCCGCGCCGAGTCCCGCTGTGCCGCTTGAAGAAAGCCACTACTGCAAGCGGCCCCGACATGCGCTTCCAGGTTCAGTAGCAGTGACCCGCTGCCTTGCTCGCCGAGGTGGGGCAAGGACGACCTGGCTCGGCCCCGGCCCGTGGTGGGTGACAAACACCGGCCTGCGGGTGCGGCCCTTGAGGAACCTCGGCAGAAGCCGGGCGAATGGCGGACGCCAGTCAGCGAGCGGCGGGTACGGGGCGCCCGATGGGCCAGCGGAGGCCGTCCGGGCCGCACAGACACGCCCACCGTTGGCGGGTTCCCGAGCTTCAGCCGGCGGCGATGACGCGCTCGGCCCGGTGGAGATAGTCAGCAGCCTCGGGTTCAGTGCGCCAGGGGTCGAGTGCGGTGGTGAGGGTGCGCAGGTAGCTGCGGCTGCGGGTGGAGTGGACGCCGCTGAGGATGGTGAGGGCGCGCTCGCCGGCTTCGAGGCCGGGTTCGAGGGTGCGCTGTTGGAGGTGGGCGGTGGCGATGACGGTCTGGCGGATGCCGACGGCGCGGCTGAAGACGCCTTCTGGCATGGCGGCGACCTGCTGGTCCCAGCGTAGGACGTCGGTGGGGCGGTTGAGGTCGCGGTAGATTTCGGCGGCGTCGGCGGCGACGCGGGCCTGGGTGAGGTAGGCGAGCCAGTTGGGGTCGCGCGGGTCGGTGTCGGCGGCGTCGACCAGTTGTTCGCAGCGGATGAGGGCTGCGGCTGCGGCGGGTGCGTTGCCGGCTCGGCCGTGGGCGCGAGCCTCGGCGAGTTTGGCGAAGGCGAGCACCCTCGCGGCGGCGTCGTGTTTGGAGCGCTCGTAGGCCCCTTCGGCCATATCGATGGCTTCGTCCGTGAAGCCCCGCAGATAGGTGTGCAGGCTCATGGTTGCGAGTACGTATGAGCCTGCGGCGGGGTTGCCGGAGGCGCGGGCGAGGCGTAGGGCCTGGACGAAGTGGGACTGGGCGCTGGCGTGGTGGCCCATGTCGACGTCGTGCCAGGCGGCGACGCGGGCGAGTTCGGCGGTGGCGGCGAACAGCTCGGTGCCGATCTTGTCGGTGAAGGTGCCGCGCAGCAGTGGGGCGGCGCGCTGGCTGAGGCAGTCGGTGACCATGGAGGTCCGCCAGTTGCCGCCGCCGAACTTGGAGTCCCAGCGGCGGGCTTCTTCGGCCGCGGCCCGGAGGTCGTCGAGGTCGGCGCGGCCGACGCGGCGTCCGCCGACGCGGGGCAGCGGCGGGTCGGTGGGAACGGCCAGCCAGCGGGTGACCGGGGCGCTGTAGGCGGTGAGGGCGAAGGGGCTGACCTTGACGAAGCTCCGGCGGTCCACTGTGCTCCAATACTCGGCCGCGAGGTGCAGGGCCTGATCGGGGTCTCTGTGGAAATTCAAGCCGGTTTCGATGGTGATCGGGGGCGCGCCGGCCATCCCCATCTCGTCGAGTGACAGCGTGCGGCCGAGCCGTTCGCCCAGCGCGAGGGCCAGAAGCGCAGGTGCGGGCGCTTTCGGGACCATGGCGCGGTCTGTCCAGTTCCTGATCGAGGTATGAGTGTACGCGCGGTTGACGCCTTGGCGGGCGGCGAGATCGATTACGCCGTCGGGGCTGAGACGTCGGTTCCCTGGCCCGCCCAGCAGCGGTAGCAACGGATGCTGGTGGCCGGTCTGCTCACATTCGCGAGCAGACCGGTCACCAGCACGTTCTCGCGCAGCGACGCAGGCCGCGTTCTCCCAGCCCAGACCAACGCGCAAGGCAGACGACAGTCACATGATCGGGCGGACAAGTCCTAGTAGAACCAGCCCGTGGAGGCGCTGCCGGTCACCCCGTGCGAGGCCTCCGTCGACTAGAACGACCCCTGGAACGGCCCGGAGGCACAGTTCACCCAGATGTCGCCGGCGTGCTTCTGGAAGTCGTTCACACTAGCAGTGCCGTTGTAGCAGTTGGAGGCGAGCGTGAAGTTCATGCGCTCGTCCGTCGTCGAATACTCGGTGCCGATACTCCAGCTCAGGTGCGCACCTCCGCTATAGGTGTACACGCACAAGTCCACCTGTGCCCCGAGATCGGTGCCGGTATTGGCTGGGATGCAGTTCGTGGTGGCGTGCGCCGAGGTCGCTCCTAAGCCGACGACACCCACGCTGGCCAGTCCGAGTGCGGCAACGCTACTTGTCAGGCGTCTCACGATCTTCATGCTGTTCCCTCCCCGTCACCCCTGGCTCCTGCGCCAGAGACCGGAAAAGAGAGTCGACCTGAGAATGTGTCATGCTTGCAGCAATCAGCAACCGATATTCCGCTTCATGGAGCATTCCGTACAGCCCGTGTGATGCATCGCCTAAGACTTGCAATACCGGGGGTGTCCCGCAAGGTATGACGTGAATGCTGCCACCTATCCACGGTGCAGCCAAGACGGCCCGCTTCGCCATCTGGCTCCACATGATCGGCCGGACAAGTCCTAAGTGGCCAGAGCCGTGTGCTCTGGTGGCCGCCTTTCTGTGGCCCGTGGCGACCACATCGCCTGGTCGCAGCATTCTGCACGCAACAACGACGCAACGGCCCGACGCTCTCGACGCAACGGTAGGCAACGGGAAGCAACGGCTTTGACGGCGGGTAAGGCCTATAGGAGCTATAGACTCAAGTCCCTCCCGCAGCGGGATGATCCGCCCCGGCGCCCGGGCTGTTGGCCACCGGACGTCGGCCAGGATGATCCGGCCAGCACGAGGGAGGGAGCTCCACCATGGACGAGCATGTCCGGGAGGAGCGCCGCGACCAGCTCGTCGCGGCTACGCAGGAGCTGACCTACGAGACCAGGCAGTTGGCTGTGGTGACCAGGCGGACGTGCAGGTCCACCTGGGTGCTGGTGGGGGCGACGATCGCTCTCGCTGGCGTCACGGCTGGTGTGCTGGCTCATGAGGTCGGCCTGGTGTAGCCGGACGGCAAAGAGCCCGACCGAGGTCGGGCTCTCGCGGAAGCCGGAGGGCCGTTCTCGCTGGCAGGCTGGGCGGCCCTTCGTGCTGCTTACGGCCCGATGTCAGGGGCCGTCGCCGACGTACTAGACCCGGTTTCGGATGGCCTGGGCTTATCACGCGACACCCAGAGCTTAGCCGTTCAACGTCTAATTTATATCAACTTGGCAGGAACCAGCAGGACGAACCGGTGCTCGTCCTCGACCAGAGACAAGCCCCTGACCAGGCACTTGGTGAGATCGGAGCTACGACCTGCGCGGCGAAACGATCACCGCACGGTCCTCCTCGCCAGGGAAGTAGTCACCGGTCGACGCCGTGGCCGGGTGCTCGCGGAACACCGCGTTCTCAAGCTCGTCCCGAGCCTCGCGGAGCGCCTGGATCGCTGCTTTGAGCTTGGCGGCAGGGACAGCTTCCGGCCCGGTCCTCGGGTACGCATTCAGGAGCCGGACCCTCCGCCGCAGGATCTCATCCTGGATGCCGGCCAGGACGCGGCCGAGCTCAATGTGCTCTTGCTGGGTCAACCGGGGTTTGGTCATGCGGTCATGTCCTCCGTGGTGAGACCGCCAGGATCGCCGATGAGGCCGAAGTTCATTAGATGGCACGCCATAGCCGGCGCGCCAAAGTCGACGGGGATCCCGTCGAGGGGGTACTTGGCGAACAGGGCGCCAAGCGCGGTGTCGACTCGGGACATCAGGCGCGGGCGGGCTGGATCAGCTTCAGCTCGCTGGTGTGGCACAGCGCTGGGGCGATCAGCCAGCCGATCCGGTGGACACACCAGCGGCCTTGGGTGAGCGGGCCGGGCGGCTGACCAGTGCCCGGCTGGTCAGCCCACGGTGGTGCCACATGGGCACGGGGTGCTGGAGGGATGATGTCCGTCTACGCATGATCTCGCGGCGGTCATCAAGGTGTCGGCGGAGTCTGCTCTGCGCACGTTGCCCTCCCGCTGGCGCGCGCGGCTTGCAGCGTGCGCCCGATCCGATCGCCGACCCAGCGCAGGAATGAGGTGGGGAGGAAGAGCGCGTCGGCGGTGATCATCCCGAGTGCGAAGAACGGCAGGCCGAAAATGAAACCGATCCCGACGTGCCCGCACATCATCATCGGCAGCAGCACGTTCTTGACATGCCGGTTGATCAGCGCGAACGGGAATGCACTCTCGAAGATCACCGTGCCATAGGTGATCAGCATGACCAGCAGCCCGCTGCCGGCCAGGGCGTGCGACAGCCCGGGCCACGGAGTGAAGTCGTTGAGATGGAGCGCGTAGTAGAGGGCGGTGCCGTTCTCCCACTGCGGGCCCTGGATCTTGTACCAGCCAGCGGTCGCGTAGATGAAGCACACCTGGACAGCGATCACCAACATCGCCCCTGCATGCACCACATTGCCGGTCATCTCCACGACCGACCGCGGCTCGCCGGGCGCGTAGCGCCGCACCAGCCACCAGACGGCCTGACCGGCCAGCGCGCCCCAGAAGACCAGCGCCCACCCCGCGCTCAGCTTGTCCAGGACGGTGACCAGTGTCAGCACGGCGGCGAACAACGCCCACATCACGATGCCGACGACGTCGCGGCCGTCCGACGGGATCCGCCGCGCCCGGCGCGCGTCGAGCGACCAGACCTGGCCGCACCGGGTGAACACCAGGTAGACCGCCATGACATGGATGACGTTGTCCCCGCCGTCACCCTCGAAGACGCTGCGGTTCTGCAGCGCCAGCACGCCGACCATGAACAGTAACGATGCGGTCCGGGTCCGCCACCCGACCAACAGCATCACTGCGGCGGCGATCGCCGCGGCGTACACCACTTCGAACCACCGTGGGCTGTCGGACCACATCAGCACGGTGAAGGCGTGGTTGGCCGCGTTCAGCTGGCGTGCCATCTGCCAGCTCCATGGACTGTCGGGCCCGTAGAGCTCATCGCGATTCACCCATTCGCGCAGCAGGAAAGCGAGCCAGGTGAGCGAGAAACCAATCCTGATCACGGCCGACTGATACGGGAAAACGGCGCCGCCGGTGATCCGGGCCAAACCGCGGGTGAGAGCCGCACTCATGCTTTGCAGCAGCCCGGCGAACGGGGACGGGACGGGGGCGGCTCCCCCGGCGGACGCGACGGGTCGGTGGGGGCCGCTCACGTGAAGTCCTCGTTGCTGACGCCCCACCAGGGCATCTCGTTGTAGCTGGTCGCGGTGTCGGTGTCCGACTTCGGGCTGCCCCACGGCGGACTGCCGATCGGCATGGTCGCGCTACGCACCTGGACGAGCTGCACCGTGCCGCCATTGGGGTGCTGACCGAATCGGTGGGCCGCTATGCGCCGCACGTACTCCTGCGAGAGGTAGCCGCGCAGCCCGATGGGCTGGTCCTGGCCGTCGTGCGAGGACCTGTAGAAAGTCCAGGCGGCTCGCAGCTCGTTCTGCTTGGTGTGGCTGGGGAACGGATTATGGTGGATCCGCGCCTCATCCATCGCTGTCAGGTCGGTCCAGCCGGTGATCTGCGTGGTGCCATCCGGCTTCAGCACCACGGCGCGGGCCTGGACGTCGGTGTTCTCCAGCGGCAGGTTGGGGGCGAAGAGCCTCCAGCTCTGCTCGAACTCATGAGAGACATAACCGTTGATCGCCGCCGCATTCTGTGCGGAGAACGTGTTGGACGGGGCGAGGCTCAAGAACACCATCCCCAAGTGGACAAAGGCACCGACGGCGACAGCTGCCACCGTCAGTGCGATTACCAGGCGCGAGATCAGCGAGGCATCGGATGTGCCGCCTTGGCGCCCAGCTCTCTCCTCCGCCGGCCTGGTCCGAGGTGGCCTCATCTCGTACCCCGTTTCTCTTTACCACCCAGTTCGACGATTATCCCCTTCACTTTCACCCCCAGCCGGACGAATCGCAACAACTAACCAGTGGTGGTCGGGTTGCTGCTGCTGCTGGTCGTCGGGTTACTGCTGGTCGTAGAGGCCGCGCCACCACTGCTGGTGGTCGGGTTACTGCTGCTGCTGGTCGTCGGGTTACTGCTGGTCGTAGAGGCCGCGCCACCACTGCTGGTGGTCGGGTTACTGCTGCTGCTGGTCGTCGGGTTACTGCTGGTCGTAGAGGCCGCGCCACCACTGCTGGTGGTCGGGTTGCTACTGCTGCTGGTCGTCGGGTTACTGCTGGTCGTAGAGGCCGCGCCGGTCTTCGGGTTAGAGCTGGTCGTCGGGTTACTGCTGGTACTGGTGGTCGGGTTACTGCTGGTCGTGGTCGCGGCGCCGGTCTTCGGGTTGGTGCTGGTGGTCGGGTTACTGCTGGTGCTGGTGGTCGGGTTACTGCTGGTGCTGGTGGTCGGGTTACTGCTGGTGCTGGTG
>NZ_JBIWPN010000014.1:7012-35384 GCF_044768305.1 Kitasatospora sp. NPDC101155
GTCGGGTTACTGCTGGTCGTCGTGGTCGGGTTGCTACTGGTGCTGGTGGTCGGGTTACTGCTGGTCGTCGTGGTCGGGTTACTACTCGTGCTGGTGGTCGGGTTACTGCTGGTCGTCGTGGTCGGGTTGCTACTGGTGCTGGTGGTCGGGTTACTGCTGGTCGTCGTGGTCGGGTTACTACTCGTGCTGGTCGTCGGCTTGCCGCCGCCGCCACCGCCACCGCCACCGCCACCGCCACCGCCACCGCTGATGACGATGTGGTAGAACCCAGGGTGTCCAGCAGTCGCATCATGCTTGGTCACGTCGATGTTCTTCGACGGTTTGGGGATGTTTGTGCACGTGTCCGCAAGGTCGAACGCTGGCGGCCTCCATGTACAGTCCAGGGTTGGACTACTGAGCCGTCCTGAAAATGTTTGTGCTGCTGTAGCACGAGAATCACTGGATGCGGCACCAACTTCAGTCGCCGGTATGCCGTATACATAGGCGCCTACTCCTAGGCAGGCTGCAGCGAGTCCGATACTCCGCGATGCTCTCTTCATGATCATCTCATCGCATGCCTCGAACGGTAGCCGCCGCCCCGTCACGTCCAACGACCGCGACAACGACCTCCGAAAACACCAGGGTCGCCACTCGGCTACCTCACCGTTCTTTCTTCCGACACTCCTCTGCTCCGTTGGGAGGGTCAAGGGGCAAGATGGCCGAGGGCATGGGCAGAGTTACCCCGTCGGGCGTGGGCAGAGTTACCCCTCATCGGAAGACTTATCGCTTTCACTGTGCTCCAATGCAAAGCGGGTGAGGTCGGCCCTGCGGCGGGAGCCTGTCTTGTCCCGCAGCCTGTCCAGGTGCGAATGAACGGTGTGCTCGCTGATCTTCAACTTTTCGGCGATTTCCCGGTCCGTGGCGCCACTCGCGACCAGCCACAGGATCTGCATTTCCCGATCAGTGATGCGAAGAGGGGATGTTGGAGTACCCAGTCCGGTGAGGCCCGCGGAGACATAGCCGCGACCGGAAGCGACGATACGGATCGCCGTGAGCAACTGCTTTTCCTCGGTCCGCATACTCAAGTAGCCGCGAGCACCGGCTTGAATAGCCAGAACAACGTCGCTCTGCGCCTCGGAGGCTGACAGCAGAATGACAGCGTGCCCCTGCCGACGCAGTCGGGTGACAAGGCCGAGCGCTTCCCGGTTGGGCAGTGGCAGGTTGACCAGGACGACGTCTGAACCATTCACCTCATAAGGTTGCCCGTCGATGTAACGGGTGAAGATCGTCATCTGCAGGTCCGGCGCAGCGTTGATCAGGTGGGTGAGGCCGCGCCCGAGGACCGGGCAGTCACAGATTACGGCTACACGACTCGGCTTCGGACTCATTCAGGTCCCAGCGTCGACGGGCTGGCCGGACACCTGCGGGATTGCAGGCGTCGGAACGGGCGCCCGGGAAGCCCCGAGCATCCCGCCTTCAGACTCACGCCTTCGACCAAGGACTGCACCCCGGCTTGGCCCGTCCGGGTGTGATCCCCAGATCTGGAAATGAACACAGTCCGCTCCCACGACGGTAAGCGGTGCGCGATAACAACGACGGCCCTGCCGGCTATCAGACGGTCGATGGCCTGCTGCACCACGGCCTCGGACTCGGTGTTAGGTGCCGCCGAGGCGGAGGACGCCGCTCTGCGGGTCGGCGAAGCGGCTGATCAGTTTGGTGGCGGTGGTCTTTCCGGAGCCGGAGGGGCCAACCAGGGCGGCGAGGCTTCGTTCGCGGATGGTGAAGGTCGATGGTGGCGAAGTGCCTCTCTCGGCCGCGAATGGGCAGCGGCCCGGGACTCCCGTTCTGCGGGGAGGAAGGGTGTCGGCTGTGGACGAACCTGAGCCGCAGGCTTCTCGGCGGGGACGCCACCGGTTCTCGCGCTGATCCGTTCGATGTGCCGAGCGCTGCGGCAGACTTCCGTTAGCCTTTCGGCAACCTTTTGCCAACCCCCGCCTGTCACGCTGCCCGAACCGGTGTCATTCAAGCTGGTGGAGCGTCCTCGGCAACGCGGAGCGCCGCAGGGAGCTTGCCTGATCCAGAACTGCGAACTCAACGGTATCCCCGGGGATTCGCAACCGCGTCCCGGTCCGAGTCGTCGTCTCGGACCGGGTACTGGCGGCCAGGCTCGGCGACTACGCGGCGCGGAACCCGAAGGTCACGTTCGAGGTCCGCTACGTGTTTTGAGTATCACTGGTTCTTGAACTCCTCGATGGCTCCCCGGACCGCCTCCTGCATGGCGTCGCTTCCGGCGTGCCCCGAGAGGACGTTATGTCCATTTCTGGATGATCTAGTGTCACCTGTTCGTGGGTACGGAGTCATTCAGGCTGACTCGCGTGTCGTGTGCATGATGGGGTCGGGGGCATGGAACGGATGCCGTACTCAACGGACTTGTCCGACGGGCAGTGGGCCTTGATCGAGCCGCTGGTCACCGCCTGGAAGCAGGAGCGGGTGTCACGCTCGGCGACCGGGGACCCGGGCTCCTGCGACCTGCGCGAGGTCGTGAACGCGCTGCCGTACCAGAACCGGACGGGTTGTCAGTGGCGGCTTCTGCCACATGACCTACCGGCCTGGTCGGCGGTGTTCTACTACTTCACCCTGTGGCGCCAGGACGGTCTTGACCAGCGGATTCAGGAGATTCTGCGCTGCCAGGTACGTGAGCGGGCCCGGCGATTAGAGGACCCGTCCCTGGTGATCATCGACACCCAGTCCGTCCGCGTCGCGGCGGGGGTGCCGAAAGAGACGACGGGACTGGATGCGAACAAGAAGACGCCCGGCAGGAAGCGGGGACTGGCCGTCGACGTGCTGGGCCTGATCATCGGTGTGGTGGTCCTGGCCGCCAGCGCACACGACAACGAGGCCGGCATCGCCCTGCTGGACCAGGCAGCCGAACGGTGCGGGATGCGCCTGGAGAAGGCCCTGGTCGACCAGGGCTTCAAGGACGCCGTGATCATCCACGGGGCGTTGAAGGACATCACCGTCGAGGCGGTCCGGCGCAACCCCGACGACCAGGGCAAGGGCTTCGTTCCGCAACCGAAGCGGTGGGTGGTCGAGTAGGTCAACGGCACCCTCATGCTCCACCGGCGCCTCGCCCGTGACTACGACCACCGGCCCGACAACGCCGCCTCCCGCGTCTACTGGGCCTCCACCGCCGGCATGCTCCGCCGCCTCACCACCCCCAGCCCCGCCTGGCGCGACGACGTCGAGCTGGCTGCGTGAACGTCACCGAACTCCTGCGGCTGTTGCAAGCCGAACACGACGAGACCACCGCACGCGCCAACGGCCTGCGAGAGCAGATTGACCAACTCACCAGTGCCTTGACCGAGGTCGAGGCCCGCCTCGCCGAGATCGTCACCACCCGCAAGATCATCGACGGCCTCGCCATGCCCGAACCCACACAAGCCCCCGCAGAGCCCGCCACCGTCTACCAGCGCATCGCGACCGCCTTCAACGAGCACCCCGGGCGGGTATTCCGGGTTCGCGACCTGCACGAACTACTCGGGCTGCCCACCGACGAGCCCTCAATCAACGTCACCCGCTCCCGCCTGGGACGACTCGTCCGTCAGGGAGTCCTCGACCAACCCGGACGCGGCGGCTATCAGAAACGGACTTAACGCCCTCTCAGGCCGCGCGGTGCGCCTCATCGATACTCGCCGCTGCTTTCAGCAGCTTCAGCTCGCTGGTGTGGCACGGCTCCGGGGCGATCAGCCGGCCGATCGCTAGAGGGGGCGTCCGTCGTAGTCGACGTAGCCGTCGGCGGTGCGGTGGGGCTGGATGCAATTGGAGTGGTCGGGTTCCAGCTCGTCGTCGGCGAGATCGGGCTGCTGGTCGATCGGGAGCTGGTCGTGGGGCTCGGCGGTCATAGTTTCTCCCTGTAGGCGTTGGGGGTTCAGGCTGTGCGGCGGGCGTCGTCGTATTCGGCGTACGCGGCCGCGGCCTGCTCGATGTAGCGGCACTGCCAGCCGCATTCGCCGGCGGCGTCGTGGAACTTGAGGTGCAGCTCGTCGGGGCTGGTCCAGGTGACGTCGGCCGGTGTTTTCCGGGTGCGGGAGCAGGGCCGGAACATGTGCTGGGCCAAGAACGTGATCGGGTTGCTGCGGTGGTCACGGCGGGCTGCGTGGGCGTGGAGCCAGCGGGCGAACGTCATCTCCATCGGCCCCGACGACCCCGAGACCGGCCTCCCCCGAAAAAATCCACCCCGCCTCCCGAGCCGCCTCTCGGTACCCGCCCCGGCCTCCAGCCCGCCTCAACCACCTTCCCCTCCAGCCCAGTTGCCCAGATGGGCGACGGACGGGAAGCGGCACGGCAAGCAGCCACCCCGACCCACACCTCCGTATTCTCTTGCGCTACTCTGCAAACCTATGCCAGAGTGCGGGCATCGGATCGAATACGCCGAATTCCCTCACACGTCGCTAAATCAGGAGCCCGCGCCGCGCGGGTGGGTCAAGGGTGCAAGCATGTCGAAGGTCTTGAGCAAGCTGCCGGTCGGTGAACGGATCGGCATCGCATTCTCCGGTGGGTTGGACACCTCCGTCGCGGTCGCGTGGATGCGCGAGCACGGCGCCGTCCCGTACGCCTACACGGCCGACATCGGCCAGTACGACGAGCCGAACCTCGCCGACGTCCCGGCCCGTGGCCGCGCGTACGGCGCCGAGCAGGCCCGGCTGGTCGACTGCCGGGCCCCGCTGGTCGAGGAGGGCCTGGCCGCCCTCGCCTGCGGCGCCTTCCACATCCGCTCGGCCGGGCAGACCTACTTCAACACCACCCCGCTCGGCCGCGCCGTGACCGGCACCCTGCTGGTGCGCGCCATGCAGGAGGACGGGGTGTCCATCTGGGGCGACGGCTCCACCTACAAGGGCAACGACATCGAGCGGTTCTACCGCTACGGCCTGCTCGCCAACCCCAACCTGCGGATCTACAAGCCGTGGCTGGACCAGGCGTTCGTCACCGAGCTCGGCGGCCGCAAGGAGATGTCCGAGTGGCTGGCCGAGCGCGACCTCCCGTACCGGGACTCCGCCGAGAAGGCCTACTCCACCGACGCCAACATCTGGGGCGCCACCCACGAGGCCAAGCGCCTGGAGTACCTGGACACCTCGATGGAGATCGTCGCCCCGATCATGGGCGTCGCCTTCTGGGACCCGGCCGTGGAGATCCAGACCGAGGACGTCACCGTCGACTTCGAGTTCGGCCGTCCGGTCCGGATCAACGGCCGTGAG
The DNA here is from genome assembly GCF_044768305.1 of Kitasatospora sp. NPDC101155. Classification (NCBI taxonomy): domain Bacteria; kingdom Bacillati; phylum Actinomycetota; class Actinomycetes; order Kitasatosporales; family Streptomycetaceae; genus Kitasatospora; species Kitasatospora sp. NPDC101155. Next base: position 12,247 of record NZ_JBIWPN010000014.1, read on the forward strand.
TTCGGCACCGCCGTCGAGCTGGTGCACGAGGCCAACGTCATCGGTGGGCGGCACGGCCTGGGCATGTCGGACCAGATCGAGAACCGCATCATCGAGGCCAAGAGCCGCGGCATCTACGAGGCCCCGGGCATGGCGCTGCTGCACACCGCCTACGAGCGCCTCCTGAACGCGATCCACAACGAGGACACCCTCGCCACCTACCACACCCAGGGCCGCCGGCTCGGCCGGCTGCTGTACGAGGGCCGCTGGTTCGACCCGCAGGCGCTGATGCTGCGCGACAGCCTGCAGAAGTGGGTCGGCCAGGCCGTCACCGGCAGCGTGACCCTGCGGCTGCGGCGTGGCCAGGACTACTCGGTGATCGACACCCAGGGCCCGAACTTCAGCTACCACCCCGAGAAGCTGTCGATGGAGCGCAGCGTCGACGCCGCCTTCGTCCCGGACGACCGGATCGGCCAGCTGACCATGCGCAACCTGGACATCGCCGACTCCCGCAGCAAGCTGGAGCAGTACGCGGGCCACGGCCAGCTGGCCCCGTGGAGCGGCCTGATCGGCGAGCTCGCCCCGGGCGGCGCGGCGCCGATCGCCGCCGGCACCGGCGACGAGGCGGAGTCCACCGCACTCGACCACGCGGCGATCGAGTCCGGCACCGACTGATCCTGCCGGCGGTGTCAGCCGACTGACCCAGCCGGCTGACACCGCCGACGGACGCACCCCGTGCAGGGCCGTCGCACCAGGCCGGTGCGGCGGCCCTGCTCCGTCCGCCGCCCCTCACCCGAACGGCCCACCGGCCGTGCGCGCCGCCGCCGACGGTAGCTGAATGGCGGACGGCGCCCGGCGACGGGAAGGCAGGTCCTGGAATGGGCGAGGCGATCGGCCCGATGCTGGCCTCGGCGGTGGCGGTCGCGCTCAGCCCGCTGCCGTTGATCGCCGTGCTCCTGATCCTCGCCTCGCCGCGCGGCCGGACCAACGGGCTCGCCTTCACCGCCGGCTGGGCGCTCGGTCTGGCAGCGGTCGAGACCGTGGTCCTGACGGTGGGCGGCGCGCTGAACCCGGACGGCGGCAGGCCGACCTGGGCGTCCTGGCTGAAGCTCGCCCTCGGCGCCCTGCTCCTCCTCCTCGCCGCGCAGCAGTGGCGCGACCGCCCGAGACCGGGGCACGTGATCGCGCCGCCGACCTGGCTCCTGGGGATCGACCGGCTCACCGCCGCCCGGTCCGTCGGCCTCGCCGTGGCCCTGGTGACGGCCCACCCGAAGACCCTGATCCCCGCCGTCGGCGGCGCCGCCTCGATCGCCGCCAGTCCGAGCGGCACCGGGGCGAAGGCCGTGGCCGCCGCCCTGATGGTGCTACTGGGCTCGCTGGGCACCCTGCTGCCGCTCACCGTCCACCGGCGCGGCAACGACCGCTCGATCCGTGCCCTCGGCGAGTGGCGGGCCTGGACGGCCGCGCACAACGCGGCGATCATGACCGCCGTCCCGGTGGTGCTCGGCGCCGCCTACCTGGGCGACGCCCTTTCCGGGCTCACCTGAACACGACCCGCGCGCGAACGGCCGGACCCCGACTCCGACACCTCGCCGCCCGAACCCTCGCCGCCCGGACCCTGGTCGCCGCCAGCGTCCCGGCGCCGTCACCGGATCCGCACCACTCCGCGCCCCCGCACCGTCCGCACACCCAGCCGCCCGCCGGCGCCCGCGTCGCCACCACCACTCGCCCCCGACGCCACCGCGTCCCGTAAGGTCAGCAGGATCTCCCCGTCGTATCGCTCCGCCAGCCGCCGCGCCAGCTCGGCCGCGCCGCTCGGCCGGACCTCCGGGGCCAGCTCCGGCAGCCGCCCGGGGCCGCTGAGGTCCTCGGCCTCGGCGGCCCAGCGCGCCGCGGCGCCCCGCTCGCCCTCGGCGGCGTAGTGCACGGCCAGGCAGTGGACGGCCAGCTGGTCGCCGTACTGGACGGCGATCCGCCACCAGAAGACCCCGTCCGCCGTACGGCCCATGCCGTAGAGCAGGCAGCCGAGCGTGCGCAGGGCCGTCTTCTCGGCGAGTTCGAGGTCCAGGGCCAGCTCCGCCGGCTCCACCGCTCCCGCCACACCCGCGCACAGGTGCCGCAGATCGCGCCGGAGGTCGCGACGCAGTTCGGACCGCCCCCCGGCCCAGGGGTGCTCCCCCGAAGCCGGAACGTGCGGTGGCCGGGCGGCTGCGGGCGGGCGGGCGGGACGCTCGCGCACGGTCGGGGCGGAGCGTCGGGCGGCGGCGAGCCGTTCGGCCAGCCGACGGGTGAAGGCCGCCGGATCGTGGTCGCGGAACTCCCGGTCCAGCTCGGCGGCGTGCGCGCGCAGCAGCTCGGCGATCCTCATGTCGGCTGCCCGTCGTCCGGGTGCTCCAGCAGGTACTCCAGGTGACGCCGCCCGAGGCTGTAGTAGGTGCGGGCGGTGGTGTGCGCGATGCCGAGCGCCCGGCCGATGTCGTGGTAGGACAGGCCCGCCTGGCGCAGCCGGACCACGTCGGACTGGACCGGCGCGGCCCGCGCGAGCTCCTCCATGGCCCAGTCCAGGGCGTCCAGTTCGGCAAGCTCCTCCAGCTCGTCCTGGCTGGTGTCGGGGCGGCGCTGGGCGATCACCCGCAGCCGTTTGCGCTCGGTGCGGCGACGCTCGCGCATGACGTCGACCACCGCGTCCTTGACGATCTTGAAGGCGAAGGCCTGCGGGTCCTCACTGGCCAGCGCCCTGCGCCAGTTCCGGTAGAGCGTGGTGCCGGCGTTCTGAACGGCGTCCTGGGCGTCTTCGCGGTGGCGCAGTCGCTGCTGGGCGTAGCGGAGGTACCCGGAGTTCTCGCGGGTGAAGAAGGCCTCGAAGTCGGTCGGCAGGTCGTCGAGCGGGTCCGCCCGCAGGCTCCGTTCCTCGCCCGGCCCGGGATTGTTCACACGCGCCCCCTCTTCCTGGGTCAGCTGGCCGGCCCACCGGGTGGCACGCCGACGGCCCCTCGGGGGCTCGTGGTGTAACCGTCCGGGAGGCCCGGGTTGTTGACCGGATCGGGCGGACAATTGGCGACCGTTTCCGTTCACTTCCGAACAGCGCCGCTGACCTGCCCTTTCGAGTGTCCGGACGGCCACCCGACGGTCGCAACGTGACCCAGATCACACCCCGTCGAAGCCCGGCTTGACAAGCCCATCGGCGGCCCCGCACCAAGCCCGCACCACAGCTCCGTGACGCCGACACCGACACCGGCGCCGGGACTGACGCCGGCGCCGGGACCGACGCCCACACGACAGCCCTACGGCGCGGGCTCCACCGCCGCCGAGTCCAGCGCGCCGGTCACCCGCTCCAGCAGCTCATGCAGCGCGGCCAGGTCCTCGACCGGCAGCCCGGTCGCCGCGAGCAGCCGACGCGGCACCTGCCCGGCCCGCTCGCGCAGCACGGATCCCTCGGGCGTGAGACTGACGGTCACCGAGCGCTCGTCCTCCGGGCTGCGCTCGCGGCGCACCAGTCCGGCCGCCTCCAGCCGCTTGAGCAGCGGGGAGAGCGTGCCGGAGTCGAGCCGCAGGCGCTCACCGATCCGCTTGACGGGCAGTTGGCCGTCCTCCCAGAGCACCAGCATCACCAGGTACTGCGGATAGGTGAGCCCGAGGTCCCGGAGCAGGACCCGGTAGACACCGCCGAAGGCGCGCGAGGCGGCATTGAGCGAGAAGCAGATCTGCTGGTCGAGGCGGAGCAGTTCCTCGTCCGCCATGCCCGGGAGCGTGGTCATGGAGCCATGGTACCGATCGCAATCACGCCATTGAGTTGTGCGCAATTGAATTGCGTGCTCTACTTGTCGAGCAGACAGCGGGCCGCCAGGCAGCCACCCGAGCGGCACGATCCGCGCACGGCGATCCACGACCCGCACCCCGCGAGACGAGCAGCAACACGAAGGGACACCACCATGGACGCGCTCTACACCGCCGCCGCCACCGCCAACGGTCGCGAGGGCCGCGCCGTCAGCTCGGACGGCCAACTCGACCTCGCTCTCGCGATGCCGCCCGCGCTCGGCGGCAGCGGCCAGGGCACCAACCCCGAGCAGCTGTTCGCGGCCGGCTACGCCGCCTGCTTCGCCAGCGCCCTGGGCCTGGTCGGCCGCCAGGCCCGAGTGGACACCAGCGAGGCCTCGGTGACCGCCGAGGTGTCGATCGGCAAGGACGACGCGGGCTTCGGCCTCTCCGTGGTGCTGCGCGTCGAGCTGCCCGACACGCTCGCGGGCGAGACCGGCCTGCAGCTGGTCAAGCAGGCGCACGAGGTCTGCCCCTACTCCCGCGCCACCCGGGGCAACATCCCGGTCGAGCTCGTCGTCGAGTAAGTCCGGCAGGGCGAGCAGGCCTCGCCGGACGAGCGCGCCGCGCACGACGCGCAGGCCGTGCGAGCCAGGTCAGCCGAGCAAGCCCGACGCCCACCCGGCCGACACCGCCGAGGCCCGCCGCACACCTGGTGCGGCGGGCCTCGGCCTGCGCCCCCGGTCAGCCGCCGCCCGGCCCGTCCGCCGAACGCAGCGTCTCCAATCGGTGCCGATACTCCTCCGCGTCGATCTCACCCCGCGCGAACCGCTCCGCGAGCACCTGCTCCGGGGACGGGCCGGGTGCCCAACCGGGCGGCCCGCCCGAACCCGGGCCGGCGGCGCCCACGGCCCCGGGGCCGGGCGAAACCCGCTGCCGCGAGCGGGAGAGGTACCGGATCAGCGCGACGGCCAGGAGCACCAGCAGCGCCAGGACCAGCAGCGAGCCGATCGCCATCACGGCGAAGCCCCAACCGCCGATTCCGTGGCCGGGCCCGTACCCGTGACCATGCCAGTACCCCATCTGGACCTCCTCCTCCGGCCCCACCGGGCCCGCCGAGGCGACCGACGCCCTACCGTCCGAGGTGCCGGACCACCGGAGGTGCCGTCGCGCCCGGGAACGGCTCCACGGAAGGAGCGGAGTGTCCGAGGTGATCAGCGCCTTACCACCATCGTGCGCCCGCAACCGGTCAAAGCGCTGTCAAGAAAGCCTGAGAAAACGTGCCTGTGCTCACGCCCCCGACCACCGGGGTAGCGTTGCCACCCATGAGCCACCACCTGCCCGGCGACCACCGCTCCCCCGAGCAGCTCGTCGCCGCCGGGATGCTCCGCCGCCACACCGACGGCTCCTCCCACCCGGCGCTCGGCCGCTCCCCGATCGCCTACGTGTCCACCGCGCTCTGGACCGAACTCACCGCCCTCGCCATCGCCCCCTCCGCCGCCGAGGCCACCGCCACCGCCCTGCTGCGCGCCATCGCCGACCAGGCCGAGGACGCGGCACTCGCCCCGGGCAACGAGCGGGCCCCGCGCGACGACCTGTACGTGACCGACCCCGCGCACATCGGCCCGCACCGCCGGGCGGTCTGGTTCCAGCGCTCCGGCCCGGGCGGCCCGATCACCGCGACCTTCGCACCATGAGCCCCCGAACCGCGAGACCCTGAACCGCGACGTTCACAAACCGCGAGGTCACGGACCACAAGGTCACGGACCGCGACGTCCGAGGCCATGGAATCCCAAGCCGCCGGTTCAGCGCTCGACCCTCAGGCTGTGGCAGACCCAGCTGAGCCGGTCCGGCCCGTCGGCCGACGGCCGGTCGTGATAAGTCCCGTCCGCCACCGACAGGTTGACGATCAGGTAGGCGTGCCAGCCGGCCCCCACCCCGTGCAGGTCCGCGTAGACCAACTCCTCCTCGACGTACCAGTCCACCGAGTGCGCACCGAGTACCACCCGCAGGCCGAAGGCCGCCCCCGGCTCGATCCCGACGCTGCCGCCATGCCAGTACCGGAACCCGCCGCGGACGTGGTTGGAGATCTCCAACAGGTCCGGGTTGTCCGGGTGGTACTCGAACATGTCGACCTCGTTGCCACCGTCCCGCCAGGTCCAGATCGCCGGCCAGGCGCCCAGCTCGACGGGCAGAGTGACCTGCGCGGACAGCACGTCCCCGGTGCGGACCTGGAAGCCCTCCGGACTGCCCTCGGTGGTCAGCAGATTGCAGGTCCACAGCCCGCCGGTGGGCCGCCGGACGGCGGCGAACACCCCGCCGGGGCAGTACTGGCGGCTCAGGTAGTCGAGTTTGTGGTCGCTCCGGTTGGTCGGCCCCATCCGGGGGTACGCGCTGCTGCGCCCGGCGATCCACTGCCTGGTCGAAGTGAAGTCCGCGTCGAACACGACTGCCACGGCCGCCTCCCCAATGCTCCGGCGCCCCGGCAGTCCGAACCGCCGGGCACACAGGGTGACTTACCCGATACTCTCCGCAATATGCGAACCGGACCGGCGAGGTCCGGGGCGGCAGCCGTCGGGAGCCCGGGGCACAGCCTCCGGGGTCCGAGGCGACGGCCGGGTGGGCGGCCCGGATCAGCCGACCGACGCGGTGGCACCCCCGGCCCGGAGTCGGTCGGTCACCGAGACCACCCCGTCCACCGAGCGGCACAGGTTCAGCACCACCGGCACCAGGTGGGCCTCCGGCACGGTGCCGCTGAGCACCACCCGACCCTGGTCCACCTCCACCCCGATCTCCGCCGGGCTCACCCCGTCGATCCGGCCGAGCACCTCCTCGACGATCTCCCGCCGGATCACCCGGTCCTCGCGCAGGAACACCCTCAGCAGGTCGCCGCGGCTCACCATCCCGAGGACCCGTCCCTCCTCGTCCAGCACCGGCAGCCGCTTCAGCCCGTGCCGGCTCATCAGCCGGGCCGCCGCGACCACGCTGGTGTCGGGCGTGGTGCAGACCGGCTGCGCCGTCATCAGGTCCGCCGCCGTGATCTCGCCGCCCGGCCCCGCCTGCGCCGACTCGGGCGCGGGCAGCAGACTGCCCGGGTCCTCCTGCGCGGCCAGGGTGCGCAACAGGTCGGCCTCCGAGACCACGCCGAGCGGCCGCCCCTGCGGGTCCACCACCGGCACCCCGGTGATGTCGTAGTCGGTCAGCAGCGCGACGATCTCCCGGAAACCGGTCTCGGGCGCGACCCGGACCACAGGGCTGGTCATCACGGATTCGACGGTGGCATGCCGCACGCCGGTTCACCTCGTCCAAACGGTGCTGGTCGGACCGGGCACGGATCGTCCCGGCCGGTACCCGCAGCATGACCCCGAACGGCCTAGATCGCCAGGGGCCAAGAGGCTGAACGGGTGGGACCAAGGACCCTGAGCTGCGAACACGGAGCCGACGGGCGGGAGCGCGCGGTCCCGGGGTGCGCCGGGGCCACGGACGGCGCAACCTCCCGGCGGGGCCAGAGGCCGAGCGGCCCGCCCCGGACCGCACCCTGACCCCGGACCGCACCCTGGCCGCGGAGCGCCCCGCCCGGGCGGCCGTCCGAGCCGGAGCGCTCCTCACCAACGGCGGCCGGGTCAGCCCGCCGCACCGACCCGGCCGGCCAGCGCCCGGCCGTAGTCCGGAAGTTCGACACTCGACACCTGCTTGCCCAGCTCCAGCATCTTGTCCAGCGCCCACCGCCGGTTCAGCACGGCGTTGCGCAGCCGTAGTCCGGTCGCGGTGCGCGGCGCCAGGAACGGGCCGGTCCGGTCCCCACCCTTCTGGCAGCCCTGGGCGTAGTCGCGCAGCAGCCGCTCGTACCGGGCGAAGGCGGCACGGTGGTCGCCGCGGGCCAGGGCCAGCTCGCCCGCCAGGACGTACGCGGCCACCACCGCCGTCCCGGTACCCATGCCGCCGATGGTGGCACCGCAGGCGGCGTCGCCGAGCAGGGCGATCCGTCCGGCGGACCAGGCCGGAACGTCGGCGCGGCTGATCGAGTCGAAGTACAGCTCGGGCGCGGCGTCCAGGCTCGCCAGCAGCTGCGGCACCCGCCAGCGCAGGCCCGCGAAGGCGTCCCGGATCAACACCTTCTGCTGGTCCGGTTCGTGGCGGTCGTAGTGCAGCTCGGACGAGGCGAACAGGCAGAACGCCCCGGCCCGGGCGGGGTCGCGGTGGTCGGCGCCGACGGACATCAGCCGACCGGGCACGTTGAGGCCGACGCCACCGGCCGGCAGGCCGTCGTCGTTCGGCAGCTGCCAGGTGGCCGCGTAGTAGCCGAGGTGGCGGACGAACCGCTGCTCGGGGCCGAAGGCGAGCCGCCGGACGTTGGAGTGCAGCCCGTCGGCGCCGATCACCAGGTCGAACTCGCGGGGCGGGCCGTGCCGGAAGGCGACCCGGACGCCGTTCGCCGTCTCCTCCAGGGCCGTGATGGAGTCACCGAAGACGTACTCGGCGCGGGCGCTGGTGTGCCGGTGGAACAGCTGAGCCAGCTCGACGCGCGGGACCTCCAGCTCGCCGCCGGCGAACTCGGCCGGCAGGTGCAGCAGTTGCCGTCCGCTCTGGTCCACGAAGGTGATCGGGCTGCCGCCGGTGTCGAGCGCGCGCAGTTCCTCCAGGACGCCCATCCGTTCCAGCACGGTCAGGTGAGTGCGGCCCCGGAAGTCGACGTTCTGGCCGCCGCCGCGCGGCGCCGGGGCCAGTTCGACCACCGTCACCTCGAAGCCGTACCGGCTCAACCAGTGGGCGAGCGCCGGACCGGCGATGCTCGCGCCCGAGATCAGCACTTCGGTGCGCCGGGAACCACTCATGGAAACCACCCCGTCCAAGGATCAAGAAACTGTGTCTCGCGGACACTGTTCACTGCTGTGTACGGTAGACACAGTTGGCGCGGGCGGGCAACCCCCAGAACGGGAGCGGACGATGGGCGAGGCGGCGAACGACACGGTGCGGCTGCTCTGGGGCCCGCCGGCCAAGCCGACCCGGGGCCCGAAACCGGCCCTCAGCCTGGCGCGGATCGCGGCGGCCGGCGTCGAGGTGGCGGACGCGGAGGGGCTCGGCGCGGTGTCCATGCAGAAGGTGGCCGCGCTGCTCGACTTCACCAAGATGTCGCTCTACCGCTACGTCCCCGGCAAGGCCGAACTCATCGCCCTGATGGTCGAGTCGGCCGTCGACGAGCCGCCGACAGCTGTCGAGGGCACCCACTGGCGGGACCAACTCACCGCCTGGGCGCACCACTTGGCCGTATCCTTCACTCGGCACCCGTGGCTGCTGGACGCCACCGTCGGCCCCCGGGTGCCGGGGCCGAAAGAACTCGCCTGGCTGGAGCGGGTGGTGGCCGCCCTCGATGGCCACGGGCTGACCGGCGCCGAACGGATGGACGCCGCCGTACTGCTCGCCGGGCACGTGCGCGGCATCGCCGAACAGGCCCGCGCGGTCGGCCCGAACGGCTCCCCCGAGGCCGAACTCCTCGCCGCCCTCGGCACCGTGGTGCACCGGCACGCGGACCGCTACCCCGCCCTGGCCGCCGCCATGGCCGAGCCGGGCGGGCACGACCAGGCCCTGGACTTCAGCCTGGAGCGCATCCTCGACGGCCTGGCCGCCCTGATCAGCCGTCGGGCGGAGCCCCGGCGGCCCCGATAACCACTCGATCGACACTCCCGGGGACGGCTAGCATCCCGCCCCATGGCGATGTTCGTGCACCTGACCGCCGCGGCGAACGCGCCGCGCATCCGCCGCGCCGGCATCCGGGCCGACAGCCGGGGCCAGGGCGGTGTGCGCGGGGTGTACTGCTTCCCGGTGCTGCCCTCGTACACCCTCACCCACCAGTGGCTGCGCGAGCTGGCCCGGTTCGGCCCGAAGGGGTCGCTGGCCGCCGTGCACGTCCGGCTGGACGACACCCAGCAGGTGCTGGTCGGGCACTACCGGGACCGCGCGAAGGAGGCCCAGAAGTGGCTCTCGGCCGCCGAGGCGGTCGCGAGGATCGGCGCGCTCGCCGACCCGCGCGGCTGGGAGGTGGTCGTACCGCGCGCGCTGGGCGCCCGCGAGGTGCACCGGATCCGCGCCGTACCGCAGGTCGCCGGCTGGCGCTACCTCCCGGGCGCCCACGGCACCCGCCCCTGCATCTGTGCGGGCTGCCGCCTGCGCGGCGGGTACGGCGACCGGCGGATGCGCGAACGTCACCCGCACCCGCTGGACGGCCCGCCGCCGCCCGTGCCCGTCCTGCTCGCCCGGATCGAGGCGGCGGGCGATCCGGGCGATCCGGCCGAGCTGCGGGCCGCCCTGCACTGGTTCGGCCTGCGCCGCCGGGGCCCGGTGGACCTGCTCGCCCGGCTGGCCGACCACCCGGACCCGGGCGTGCGCAGGGAGCTGGTCTGGACCGTCTTCGGCTGGTCCACCCCGGGTGTCGCCGAGCTGTTGGACGGCCTCGCCGAGGACCCGCACCCTGAGGTCCGCGAGGCCGTCGCGGCGGTCCGGGAGTTCTGAGGCCCCGCGGACCGCCGCGACCTGGCGCTGTCGGGGGCCGTCAGGAAACGCGCTTCAGCTGCCAGGAGTTGTTGTTGAAGCTCGGCACGGAGGAGTACTGGCAGCCGGGGCTGTAGTAGCTGCTGACGATCGTCCAGCCGGCCGGCGGCCAGGTGGACGCGCAGGCGTTGACCACGGTGCCGACCGGGTAGCCGGTGAGCTGCATGATCTTCTTGGTGTTCGGGTTGAACCCGGATCCGCAGCCGGCGCTGTTCCACCACTGGACGTCCACGGAGTCGCCCGGGGTCAGCGAGGAGGAGCAGACGGTGCTGGTGTCGCCGGGCGCCGCCTGGGCGGTGCCCATGGTCAGGGTGAGGACGGCGGCACGAAGTCGGGTCACGGGAGCGGCTCCTCTCGGGTGACGCGGCCTGTCCGCGTCGGACCCATTCCTACCGGTACGAATAACCCTTCGAACAGTGCGTTTCCGGCCCCACCGGCGGCGCGTTCTCGCCCCCTCCCGGCTCTCCCGGGCCGGCGCCGACGTGCCCGTTCGGCCGAACCGGGTGATCATGGGACGAACCGCGTCTTCGGCGATTCGGCGCACCGGTGCCCGCCGGTCGCGCCGGGAAGGTGGACCGCGATGTTCCAGCTCCTGTGGATTCTGCTCATCGGCTTCGTGCTGGGCATGCTCGCCAAGCTGATCCTGCGCGGGCCGCAGTCGATCCCGTGGTGGCTGACCATGCTGCTCGGCGCCGCCGGGGCCTGGCTCGGCAACGCCGTCTCCGGCTGGATCGGCGTCCGCCACACCTCGGGCATCGACTGGATCCGCCACATCCTCCAACTCGGCTTCGCTGTCGCCCTGGTGGCGTTCGTCGCGCCCGCCTGGACCAAGTCCCGCCCGCCGCGCTGACCCGGCGGTCGCCGGACGGAGGGGGAGTGAACCGGCTCAGCCCACGTGTACCGCGGGCCGCCGGGCGCGGTCCGGCTCGGCCTCGCGGAGCACCTCGCGGGTGACCGGCGCGATCTCGCCCTGCCCGAACAGGAAGAACCGCAGGAACTGGGCGAAGGGGTTGCCCTCGGTCCACTCGAAGTAGATGTGCGGCTGCTGCCCGGTGAGGTCGCGCACCTGCAGCAGCAGCGCGGCCAGTGCGTTGGGCACGCTGGAGCTCTGCAGTGACAGCACCCGGTAGCGGTCGTGCAGCACCTCGCCGCGCACGTCCAGCACCGACTCGAACTCGGACGGGTCGAGCACGGTGACCTCGACGAAGACCAGGTCGTCCTCGGCCGGGATGTCGTTGTCCTTGCGGATCTGACGGAGCTTGTCCCGGTACTCGGCGAGGTCCCGGCTGTTCGGCTCGTTGGCGATCAGCCGCAGCGGGCGGTGCATGTAGTCCCGGACGAACCGCTCCGCCACGTCGTCCAGCACCACGTCGGTGACGCGCAGCTCGAAGGCCCGCTTGAGCCGGGAGGCGAAGGAGACCAGCATGATGCCCGCGATGAAGCAGCCGCCGATCTTGACGCCGTCCGGGCGCTCGGCGATGTTCGCGCCCGTGGTGTAGAGGAACACCGCCGCGATCACGGCGAAGCCGATCGTCCAGCGGCGCTGCCCGGCCTTGCGGGCGGCGATGGTGACGGCGATGGCGGCCGAGCTGATCAGCACCAGCACACCGGTCGCGTACGCACCGCCCTGGGCGTCCACGTTGGCGTCGAAGATCCAGGTGACCAGGAAGGCGATCAGGGTGAGCACGATGACGGTCGGCCGCACGGCGCGCGCCCAGTGCGGCGCCATGCCGTAGCGGGGCAGGTAGCGCGGCATCAGGTTGAGCAGCCCGGCCATCGCGGAGGCGCCGGCGAACCAGAGGATGGCGATGGTGGACAGGTCGTAGACGCTGCCGAAGCTGGTGCCGAGGTTCTGGTGGGCGAGGTAGGCGAGCGCCCGACCGTTGGCCTCGCCACCCTTCTTGAAGGCTTCGGCCGGGATGAGCAGCGTGGTGATGAAGCTGGTGGTGATCAGGAAGACGCTCATGATCGCGGCGGCGGTGGTGAGCAGCTTGCGCGCGCCCCGGATCCGGCCGGTGGGCTTCTCCTCGGTGTCGTCCGGGTCGCCCTCGATGTGCGGCATCACCGCGACGCCGGTCTCGAAGCCGGACAGGCCCAGGGCCAGCTTCGGGAAGACGATCAGCGCCACGCCGATCATCGCGAAGGCGTTGCCGTGCTGGACGGTGAGCGCGTCCGTCCAGTCGCTGAACACGTGCGGGGCCTTGAGCACGTGCCAGAGCCCGTTCGCCACCACCACGACGTTGAGTGTGAGGTAGATCCCGACCAGGAAGACGGCCAGGCCGATCGCCTCACTGAAGCCCTTGAGGAAGACCCCGCCGAGCAGGGCGACCAGGATCAGCGTGACCGTCACCTGCTTGCCGCTCAGCATGCTGGTCAGGTGCGGGTTCTCCACCAGGTGCGCGGTGGCGTCGGCGGCCGACAGGGTGATGGTGATCATGAAGTCGGTGGCCGCGAACCCGAGCAGGGTCAGCACGAAGAGCTTGCCCTGCCAGAACGACAGCAGTCGCTCCAGCATCGCGATGGAGCCCTCACCGTGCGGGCTCTCCTGGGCCACCCGCCGGTAGACCGGCAGTGCGCCCAGCAGGGTGACGAGTACCAGCACGATGGTCGCGAGCGGTGAGACCAGGCCGGCCGCGAGGGCGGCGATGCCGGGCTGGTAGCCGAGCGTGGAGAAGTAGTCGAGGCCGGTCAGGCACATCACCCGCCACCAGCGCTGGCCCTTCTCGTGCGGCGCCTGGGCGTGCGGGCCGGGGTGCTGCTTGGCCATGTCCGACAGGCCTTGCAGCATCCACTCCCGGAACCTCGCGCCGCGCGTCGGAGGAGCCATTCCCGGTTCGGCCGAACCCGACGAGACCACGTGCACCCCTGTCCACGACTTCAGCCGGCCGCTCGCGGCTCCGGACCCTCTGGTCGCCGCCGGACGGCGGGCCTGGTCAGGCTAGGTGACCTGGTCTCGACGGCCCGGGAACCGCGCGGGCCAACACACCAGGGTGCGCCCGTACGGCCCTCCGGGGTCGCGGACGCTGTCCGGCCGTGGTCGCGGCCCCGGCGCGGCGGTCGGCATGAACTGCCCGAAACGGGTGAGGATGTCCGCGCGCGTTGACGCACGGGGTTGACGCACGGGGTCGATGCGACCTCGCGAGGTTGACGCGCCGCGGGCGCGCAGCGACGGACGACGAGGAGGCCGCGGTGGCGGAACCGAGCCGGCGGGGGATTCTGAGCCTTGGGCTGATGGCGGCCGCCGCCACCTCCTGCGGGACCCGCCACCCGGACGCGACCCCGAACCCTACGCCCGACTCCCAGGGCACCCCTCGCACGGCCGAGCCCACCGCCGCCCAGCACGTCGGCCTGAAGAGCGAGCAGTCCCAGCCCGGCAACCCCGGCTGGGAGATCACCGACCCCGGCCCGGCCGACGCCATCGAGGGCTTCGCCGACCGGGTCAGCGTGCTGCCCGGCGAGTCCTTCGGCCTGCACGTCTCCACCGCCGCCTCCGCCTTCACCGTCTCCGCGTACCGGATGGGCTGGTACGACGGCGCCCGCGCCCGCCTGGTCTGGCGCCGCGAGCACGTCCCCGGCACCAAGCAGGCCGCGCCGCACGTCGACCAGAGCACCCGCACGGTGCTGACCGACTGGCAGCGCACCCTCACCGTGGACACCACCGACTGGCCCGAGGGCGCCTATCTGCTGCGGCTGGACGTCGAGGGCGGCTCCGGCCGGCGCTACGTCCCGCTCACCGTCCGCTCGGCGAGCACCGCCGGAAAGACCGTGGTCATGAGCGCCCCGGCGACCTGGCAGGCCTACAACGAGTGGGGCGGCTACAGCCTCTACAACGGCCCGACCGGAACCCTCGCCACCCGCTCGCTGCGGGTCGTCTTCGACCGGCCGTACGACTACGACCACGGCGCCGGGCTGTTCCTGGTCTACGAGGCGCCGCTGATCGCCCTCGCCGAGCGGCTCGGGCTGCCGCTCGCGTACACCACCGGGATCGACGTGGCCCGCGACCCGGGGCTGCTGCGCGGCGCCGGCGCCGTCCTCTCGCTCGGCCATGACGAGTACTGGTCCCCCGAGCAGCGCGCCAACGTGGTCGCGGCCCGCGACGCCGGGACCAACCTGGCGATCCTGGGCGCCAACTGCTGCTACCGCCGGGTCCGCTTCGAGCCCACCGGGCTCGGCCCGGACCGCACGGTGGTCTGCTACAAGGACGCCTGGGCGCAGGACCCGGGCCACCAGGCCGGCGCCCCGGCGACCACCGACTTCCGGGTCGGTCCGGGCGCCGACCCGGAGAGCTCGATGCTCGGCGTGATCTACGACGGCTACCCGGTGGACGCCCCGTACGTGGTCACGTCGCCCGGGCACTGGGTCTTCGAGGGGACGGGCGTCGCGGCCGGGGCGTCCTTCCCGCACCTGGTCGGCGTCGAGTACGACCGGGTGAACACCGGCTTCCCCACCCCGCGGCCGATCGAGGTGATCGCCCACTCCCCCGTGGTCTGCGAGGGCCGCCACTCCCACTCCGACAGCGCCTACTACACCGTGCCGAGCGGCGCCGGGGTCTTCGCCACCGGGACGATGCGCTGGGTCGAGACGCTGGACGCGCGCGGCCCCGGCGGCGGCAAGGCCGACCACGGCATCGACTCGCACGCCGGGGACGTGGTCCGCAAGGCCACCGAGAACGTCCTGCGCGCCTTCGCCGCCGGACCGGCCGGTCGCACCCACCCCGCCCAGGACAACCTCGCCACCGTCTACGGCACGGCGTAGCGGGCCGGGCGGGACGGCCGGTGGGCCCGGTTCAGCTCGCCGTGATCGGCGGGACGAAGGTTTCCGGCGGGCCGAAGTCCGAGTAGACCCCCTTGATCACGGTCAGCTTGCCGTTCACCGTCATCGACTGCTCGCCCCGCACCGGGCGGCCGAGCCGGTCGATCCACAGCTGGTAGTCGAGCCCGTCCACGCCGCTGGAGGCCATCCGCTCGGCGTTCGACGGGTCCGCGCGGCGCACCTGCTCCACCGACAGGTGCGCGGCCAGGTGGAACACCGGGACGCCGCCCTCGGACTCCATGCCCTTGCGGGCGGAGGGGCCGGCGGCCAGCAGCACCTTGGCGTACCCGCCGTAGTGGTTGCTGTCGGCGCCGTCGTCCCCGGTGGACGGGGCCTTCTTCCAGGGCGTGCCCTTCGCCTTGTCGCGCATGTACGTGGTGCCGTCCACGGTCAGCGACTCCGTCGAGTTCAGGGTCAGGAACCCGCCGACGGTGGTCGTCCCCTCCACATGGCTGCCGAGGGTCGGGGTGTTGACGTTGACCCGGCCGCTCATGTCCATGAGCACCCGCTCGTCCCCCTCGCCCGCCGTGGTCGTCATCTTCAGGCTCGCGGCGTACGGCGCCGGATCGGCGTGCGCCACCGCAACCTCCGGGTCGAACGCCCCCGCGGCGTCCGCGGGCGCCCCGACGGCGGGGCTCGCGGTGGGGTGCTCGGCGGGGTGCGCCGAACCCTCCGGACCGCAGCCCGCGACGGCCGTGAGCGCGAGGGCCAGGGCGGTGACGGGCAGCACGGTGACGGGCAGGGCGGTACGACGAATCGTCAAAGGAATGCTCCGGGTCGGCCGTTCGGGACGAGCCGGAAGCCTGCCACAGCGGCCGATCACAGTCGAACTGGTTTCCGACCCCGGTGGGGTGGCCCCGGGCGGGCGCCCCGGACGGGAGGAGGCCGCCGGCCCGGCTACACTCACACGGTCTAACAGCAGCGCAGGTCGTCCAGGACAACCGACCGGTATGGCACAGGTGCCGGCCGGCGAGGGCACGAGGGAAACAGAACATGGTCGAGGCCTCCCCCAAGGTCGTTGTCGTCGTCCCCACGTACAACGAGCGGGAGAACCTTCCGGTCCTCGCCGGGCTCCTCGCGGAACTCCCGCTGGAGAACCTGCACCTGCTCGTGGTCGACGACAACTCCCCCGACGGCACCGGCGAGATCGCCGAGAAGCTCGCCGCCGACTCCGGCGGCACCGTCGGCGTGCTGCACCGCATCGAGAAGAACGGCCTCGGCCGCGCCTACCTGGCCGGCATGGCCCGCGCCCTGGACGAGGGCGCCGACGTCGTGGTCCAGATGGACGCCGACCTCTCCCACCCCGCCTCCGCGATACCCGCGATGGTGCGGGCCCTGCTCACCGACGACACCGCCGTGGTGCTCGGCTCCCGCTACGTGCCCGGCGGCTCGACCGCCGCCGAGTGGCCCTGGCACCGCAAGGCACTGTCCGCCTGGGCCAACTTCTACGTCAACGCGATCCTCGGCCTGGGCGTGCGGGACGCCACCGCCGGCTTCAAGGCCTGGCGGGCCACCACTCTGCGGGCTATCGACCTGCCGACCGTGCGGAGCAACGGCTACTCGTTCCAGGTCGAGATGAACTACCGGGTCATCCAGCGCGGGCTGACCATCCGCGAGGTGCCGATCCGCTTCGAGGAGCGGATCGAGGGCGCCTCGAAGATGAGCATCGGGGTGCAGGTCGAGTCCGCGCTCGCGCCCTGGAAGCTGCGCTTCAACCGCGAGAACGACCCCGGCGAGCTCGGCTGACGCCGACGGACCGAACGGAACGACCGGCGCCTGCGGCGCGGTCATCCGGGTAGTAGGACGGCCGGGTGGCGGTGTCAGCGGCGGCCGCGGGGAAAGAAGGCCGTCATGGCCCTTCTCCCGGAGTCCTTCACGACCCTGGTCCGCCGTGGCGCCCGAGAGCCCTTCGTCGTCCAGACCGTGCGGGCCACCGTGGCCGCCACCCTCGCCTACGCGGTGGCCACCCGGCTCAGCAGTGAGCCCGCGCCGCTGACGGCGCCGCTGACCGCGCTGCTGGTGGTCCAGGTCACCGTCTACTCGACACTCAAGACCAGCATCCGCCGGGTCAACTCGGTGGTGGTCGGGGTGCTGATCGCGATCGGCTTCAGCGCCGTGGTCGGGCTCTCCTGGTGGAGCCTCGGGCTGATCATCCTGGCCTCCCTGATCATCGGCCGGTTCGTCCGGGTCGAGGAGTTCGTCCAGGAGGTCGCGATCAGTGCGATGCTGATCCTGGGCGTCACCAAACTGGCCTCGCAGGCCTGGGACCGGGTGCTGGAGACGCTGATCGGCGCGGCCGTCGGCCTGCTGTTCAACCTGCTCTTCGCCCCGCCGGTCTGGGTGGACACCGCCGGGGAGTCGATCGAGGACCTCGCCCGGCGGGCCCGGAAGCTGCTGCTGGACATCGCCGAGGAGCTGGGCCGCCCCATCCCGGTGGCCCGGGCCGCCGAGCGGCTGCACGAGGCCCGCCGGCTCGACCAGGCGATCGCCGAGGTGGACGCGGCGCTGCGCCAGGCCGAGGACAGCCTGCGGTTCAACCCCCGGATCAGCGAGGGGCTGCTCTCCCGGCTGGTGCTGCGCACCGGGCTGGACACGCTGGAGATCTGCGTGGTGGTGATCCGGGTGCTGGCCCGCTCGCTCACCGACCTGGCCAAGCGGCGCGGGCCCGGCGAGCGGCTCTTCCCCCCGGAGGTCGCGGTCGGGCTGGAGGAACTGCTGGCGCACGTCGGCGGGGCGATGGTCAGCTTCGCGGTACTGGTCACCACCCAGGTGACCCGCAACGCCGAGGAGGCCGAGGAGCGGCTGACCGCCGAACTGGCGGCGGCCTGGGCCTGCCGGGAGAACGTCGCCCAGGTGCTGCTGCGCAAGGTCCAGGAGCATCCGGAGGCCTGGCAGCTGCACGGCTCGATGCTGGCCGAGATGGACCGGATCCTGGACGAACTGGACCTGGAGCACCGCAGTCGGCGGCTGATGGAGGAGCTCGACCGGGCCTCGGTGGCGAACCGCGAGCGGTTCTCCCGGTTCGCCGGGCTGCGCCGCTACGTCCGGGGCGAGCGGGGGCCAGGCCGTCGGACGTCCGCCCAGGCGGAGCGCCCGGCGGCGAAGGCCGGGCACTGATCCCTGCCACGGGCCCGGGAGATCAGGACGTCAGGGCATCAGCCAGGGCTGCTGCGGCAGCGGGTGCCCGGTCTCCAGATAGGTCTTGAGGTTGGACAGCACCGCCGACCAGCCCTGTTCGGCGTCCGCCCGTTCGGCCTCGTCGGCGAGGTTCTCGTGGGTGACGGTGAGCCGGGTGAGGTCCCGCCAGGCCCGGATGTCGTAGCTGACCCTGGAGGGCCCGGCCGGGCGCTGCTCCTCGGGCCCGGCCCAGCTGGTGACCAGCCGGTGCGGGCGCTCGGCGGCCTCGACGATGCCGATCACGTCGGCGATCCCCGAGTCGTCGGGGCGCTGGTGCTCCCAGGGCGCGCCGGGCAGCCAGGTGGAGACGTTGCGGTGGCCCCAGTAGAGGCCCGACTCGTCGGCGTTGGTGAGCGCGTGCCAGACCCGTTCGGGCGTGGCGCGCAGGTAGACGATGCCGCGGTGGCTGAAGGCGGTCACGGCCTCAGCCCCTGGCCGCGTCGAGCAGCGGCTGGATCTCGATCTTCCGCATCCGCAGCATGGTCGCCATCACGCGGTCGGCCCTGGCCCGGTCCGGGCCGGCGATCAGGTCGATCAGGATGCGCGGCGTGATCTGCCAGGAGAGGCCGTAGCGGTCCTTGAGCCAGCCGCACGGGCCCTCCTGGCCGCCGTCGGCGGTGAGCTTGGCCCAGAGTTCGTCGATCTCCTGCTGGTCCTCGCACTCCACCTGGAGCGAGATCGCCTCGGTGAAGGTGAACTCGGGGCCGCCGTTGAGCGCCGTGTACTCCCGGCCGACGAGTTCGAACTCGACGGTCATCACCGAGCCGGCCTGGCCGGGGCCGGCCTCGCCGTAGCGGGTGACCCTGGTGATGCCGGAGTTGGGGAACAGCGAGGTGTAGAAGAGGGCGGCCTCTTCGGCCCGGTCGTCGAACCAGAGGAAGGTGGTGATTTTCTGCATGCGCCCGACGGTAGCGGCGGGCCCTGTCGCGGCGGCCGAGCCACGGCCGGGGGTCACCGGATCGGCGCCCCCGGCCGGGCCGGCCCTCGGTCAGTGCACCCAGCCCGCGTAGCGCTGCACGAAGCGCTGGCCGGTGTGGGCGGTGACGACGACGTCGTAGCGGCCCTGCTTGTCCAGCGGCCAGGACAGGCTGGCCTGCTTGCCGGGCTTGACCCAGACGGTCTGCGCGGTGCCCGCGAAGTCGTTGGGCGCGGCGGTGAAGGCCACGTCGGTCATCCCGTCGTTGGCGACCTGGAGGGTGAGCTTCAGGTCGCCGTGCAGGTCGGCGGTGACGATCGGCACACCGATGTCGTTCTGCCCGTCCTGCCCGTCCCGGACCACCGTGCCGGCGAAGCGGCGCACGAAGCCGTCCGGGCCGTGCACGGTGAAGTCGTAACGGCCGTCGGTGGCGGCCGCGTCCCAGACGTACGTCGCGCCGGCGCCGGGGGCGACGGTGTACGGCATGCCCGCGAAGGGGAGCAGGATGTTCGGGTAGACGGTGTACGGGAAGGCCACCGAGCCGTCGTTGCTCATCACGCAGCTGACCTTGCCGGTCGTGCGGTCCACCGACACGTCGGCCCACGGCTGGTACGGCAGCGGACGGTGCGGGCGCTCGCCGCGCTCCTGGACGGGCATCGACTGGGCGCCGATCGCCGGGAGGGCGACGCCGGGCAGCTTGGTGCCCGCGTCGGCCCTGGCCATCAGGGCGTTGGTGTCGGGCAGCTTCGGCAGCGAGTGGTCCGGGGCGGCGAAGTCGAAGCAGCTGGTGAGGTCGCCGCAGACGGACCGGCGCCAGGCCGAGATGTTGGGCTCGGCCACGCCGGTGACCTGCTCCATGAAGCGCAGCACCGAGGTGTGGTCGAAGACCTGGGAGTTGACCCAGCCGCCGCGCGACCAGGGCGAGACCACCCAGAGCGGGACGCGGTTGCCGAGGCCGATGGCGCGCCCGTGGGTGAACTCCTCGGGGGTGCCGGGCTCGGGGGTGGGCGGGACCATGTGGTCGAAGTAGCCGTCGTTCTCGTCGTACATGACCAGGAAGACGGTGTGCCGCCAGACCTCCGGGTTGGACATCAGCGACTGCAGCGCCTGGTTGACCCAGTGCGCGCCGTAGGCCGGTCCGGCCTCCGGGTGCTCGGAGAACAGGTAGGGCGCGACCAGCCAGGAGACGGTCGGCAGGGTGCCGTCCTTGCAGTGGCGGTCGAAGTCGGTGGGGTCGAACTTGGTCATCGCGTTGATGTAACGCGGGTCGTCGTGCGGGAAGTTGTGGAACTGCTTGAAGTAGGAGAGGGCGTTGTCGTCGTAGTCGCCGGTGCGGTCGTCCTTGCTGGGGTTGTGGTAGACCCGCCAGCTGACGCCGGCCGCCTCCAGGCGCTCGGCATAAGTGGTCCAGTCGGCGACGGGGTTGTCGGTGACCGGGGTGTTGTCGATCCAGGGGCCGGTGGTGCCGTCGCGGCCGGGGCCGGCGGTGCCGGTCCACAGGTAGAGCCGGTTGGGGTCGGTGGGGCCGGCCAGCGAGGTGAAGTAGGCGTCGCAGATGGTGAACGCGTCGGCCAGGGCGTACTGGTAGGGGATGTCGTCCCGGGTGAAGTAGCCCATGGTGCGCTCGCCCTTGGCGGCGATCCACTTGTTCATCGCGCCGTTGTTGATGGCCTGGTGGCCGGTCGCCCAGTCGTGGGCGAGGCCGCCGGCGTTCTGCGCGTTGTACTTGGCGGTGTCCATCCGGTACGGCAGCATCGCCCCGCCGTCGCTGCGGCGGCTGTCGGGCTGGCGGAACACGTCGGTGCCGTCCGGGAACTGGAGCGCCTGCTTGTCGCCGAAGCCGCGCACGCCGCCCAGCGTGCCGAAGTAGTGGTCAAAGCTGCGGTTCTCCTGCATCAGGACGACGACGTGCTTGACGTCCTTGATGGTACCGGTGAGGGCGGCGCTGGTCCGCTCGTCGGCGGCGGGGGCGGCCGCGGCCTGGGTGGCGGACAGGCCGGTCAGGGCGGTGGCGCCGACGGCCGCGGTGGCGCCGACGAAGGTGCGGCGGGAGAGCTCGGGCATCACGAACTGGCCTCTCAGAGCTGGAAGGTGGCGACGGCGGCGGCGGTGTCGGAGGGCCACTCGTTGGCGGCGTCGTTCGGCTCGGGCTGCGGCCAGTCGGCGACCAGGGTGTGCGCCTCGACCAGCTTCAGCGGGCCGGCGTACTGGACGTAGTCGATGCGGTCCTGCGGCTCGGGCCGGTCGCCGCGCCGCTTGCGGGTGGGCGACCAGGTGGTGCCCGGGTTCTTGACCGGGTCGCGGTTCTCCTCGCGGAAGCTGTCGGTCAGCCCCACGGCCTGCAGGGCGGCGGTGACCGGCCAGTTGAGCGCGCCGACGCCGTTGTGGGCGGCGGCGGTGGCGGCCGTCCAGTCCAGGTGGGAGGGCGAGGAGAGCGCGCCGGCCAGCACCACCGGGAGGTGCCGGGCGAGGTCCGCGCGCACGGCCTCGGCCAGCGCCTTGGCCTGCTTGAGGCGCGGCGAGGCGTTCTCGGCGGCCGTCACCTGGGCGGCGGTGCCGCCGTCCTGCACGGCGTAGGGGCCGTAGCCCGCCTCGTCGAGGTGCGCGGCCCAGAAGCGGACGCTGCGGCCGCCGGGCAGCTGGACGGTGGCGGCGACGGCGGGCAGCTCGGCGGTGGCCGGGGTGAGGTCGGTGAGCGGGTGGCGGCTGAGGATGCCGACGCTGCCCGGGCTCTGGTGGGCGTACCAGCCGAGCGCGTCGGCCAGGGTCTTGGCCCGCTCGCCGGCCGTCTCCTGCAGGGCGAGCACGTCCAGGCCCTGGGCGAGGACGACGCGCAGCTGCTTCTCCAGCGCGTCGGCGTAGCCGGCACCGGCGTCGTGCAGGTTCCAGCTGGCGGTCTTGAGCCGGGGCGGGGCGGCCGGGTCCGCGACCGGGACCAGGACGGTGAGGGTGTCGGTGGCGCCGGTGCTGTCCTTGACGCCGACCACGACCAGCTCGGGGTTCCGGCCGGGGGTGGCGGGCGCGGTGCCGGTGAGCGTGCCGTCGGCGCCGACCGAGGCCCAGGCCGCGCCGCCGAGCTTGCGGTAGGCGGCGGAGCCGGGGGCGTTGCCGGCCGGGCGGGACCAGAGGCCGCCGAGCTTGATCCGCACGGCCGCGCCCGGGGCGACGGGGGTGGCGGTGAACGAGTCGACGGCGGCGTGCGGGCGGACCACGGCGGGCTTGGGGCGGAAGCTGAACGGGGCGGTCTGGGCGAGGATGCCGTAGCCGTCCTTGGCGAGCAGGTAGGCGGTGTACGGGCCGCCGGTCAGCGCGGAGGTGTCGAGCTCGACGTCACCCGAGGTGCCGGGGGTGTACTTCCACAGCAGCGAGGAGCCGGTGCCGGGCTGGCGGCTGCCGTCGTAGATGCCGATCCAGTTCTTGGCGTCGGGGGCGTCGGTGGTCCAGTGGAAGCCGAGCCGGTCGCCTTCGGCGGGGCTGCTGGATGAGGTCAGGGTCAGGGCGCTGCCTGCGGCCACGGTTGTCCTGTCCGCCGCCAGCGGGCCCGGTCCGCCGGGGGACGGTGCCGGGGCCGCGCGCGGCTGGTCACGGAGGTTGGGAGGGAGAACGCCCACAGTTGGCTGTACAACTGCGGGCGGGCTCATTCACCCGAAGACCGGCGACCAGGGCATGAACGCCGCGTGACGCAGCGTCGGGCGGTTCGGGAACTCCGTGGCAGAACCATCGTCAGGGCATCGCCAGGGCATGCGGAGGGGGCGCCGCGCGGCGGACCGGCCGCCGCGCCCCCCCCCCCCGGCGAGGCCCCCCCCCCCCCACCCGCCACCACCCCCCCCCCCACCATCCCACACCCCCCCCCCAAACAAAAAAACACACACCCCACAACCCAACCACACACCCCCCCCCCAACCACCCCCACCACCCCCCCCCGCCCCCCCCCCCGCCAACACCCCCC